>NZ_JBQKIK010000021.1:0-59854 GCF_052117805.1 Bilifractor sp. LCP21S3_F8
ATGCCGTTATAATAAGTATACACGAAATAAGGAGGTAGTATAATGGGTTTTCAGAATACAGGCTATATCTATTGTGGTGCTCCGCCTGCGGGGCATGGGGGTTTACTGTATTTTTCTACTATCCGTTCTATATTTGATCAGCGTCATGGATCATGTACTCGTCTGACCCTGCCTGAACGCACAGTTATTCATCCGACACTGCTTGAACTCACAGTATTTCCCCCAGAAGTGTCGGTACTGTCATACACCGTATCCGTCTGATACGTGGACGCGATCTCCTGGCTTCGCTCGTCCAGCTTATCAATCACAGACTGTGCGTCCGCCCCTGTCAGCGGCGTGGGAACATAATCGTTGTACTCCCAGGTCGTGGACTCCAGACAGGGAATGATATTAATTGCAGAACCTGTCATCCTTGCGTTTTCGTCCACCGAGATGGTTGTCTGGAAAATCATCGTATCGATTTCGGTCGGATGATAATTGCCTCCGAAGCAGAAATTTCCGAGGGAATAAGCGATGGTCTTTCCCTTATAGTACTCGATTCCCTGTATCACATGCGGATGATGGCCGACCACGAGATCCGCTCCCTCGTCGATCGCCTGATGCCCGAGCTTCACCTGATACTGATCCGGGCAGCTCTCCAGCTCATTGCCCCAGTGGAAGACGGCGATAATTACATCCGCACCTTCCTTTTTCAGCTTGTTGATATTTGCGGTAACCTGAGGTGCCACGCCGTCATACTCGTCCAGCTCATAGATTCCGAACAGACCGACCTTCACACCCTTTACCTCAATCACGGCAGTATCGTCATAGCCAAAAGGCTCAATGTGATTTTCCTTCAGCGTGTTCACGGTATCCGTAAAGCTCTTCTCGCCGTAATCATGGCTGTGATTATTGGCCACGTTTGCGGCCTCAATCGACTCCTTGTTGATGATGTTCACATATTCCGGAGGAGCCTTGAAGGCGAACTGATTAGCAACCCTGGCAGTCTCGTTGGTCAGCGTCCCCTCAAAATTGATAACGGTAAGATCATCCTTGCTGAAGATATCCTTTACATTCTTCAGAAAATAATCCGGGCCGTTCAGGTCGTAGTAGGCATTCATGCTGGTGCTGTAATCAAAATACTCATCTGTCCCGAGAATTACATCTCCGGTAAAAGTCATCTTCAGGTCTGTCGGCGTGATCTTCGCGGATGCTGCCGCCGCAGCTTCAGAACTGGAGGCGGTCACCGCTTCCAGCGTCTCACCGGATGCAGTCTTTCCTCCTCCATTCTTCGAGGGACCGCCTGCGTGAACCGCCGCAGCGATGATAACCACAAGCAGAACTCCTCCGCCCGCACAGCAGGACAGTATCCGTTTCCTTCTCCGAACCTGTGCCTGCCGGCGCCGTCTCGCCGCCATCCGCCTCTTTCTCGCGCGAATCTCTTCCTCCGTCATGCCGGAAATGTCCCGCCGTGAATCCCGCCGCGCACCTGGCTTTGTGTCACGGTTCCTTCTCCCGTCATCCATAACCATAATCCCCCACATTTGAAAACTATATTCGCAGCTTCCGTGCCGCTAACAGGCGACCGTCGTTGTCGTCGCTAATGTTCTTGGCCCGCTGATGAGCAAGCTCCCCGTGGGCCAGGAACATTGCGACTCACCTTATACAAGTATATATGCAAATCCTAGTGATGAAAAGCCTTTCGTTTACTGTGATTCTTTCTTCTCCACTCTGGCTGTGATATAGTATTTAAAGAATTTTGCAAGTGAGGTCTCGGACATGGATCTGAAACAGATGGAATATTTTCAGGCGGTTGCAGACGCGGGCAGCATCAGTGAAGCGGCGAGGCGGCTTCATGTCGCCCAGCCGCCGGTCAGCTATCAGATGAAGATGCTGGAAAACGAGCTCGGAGTACAGCTCTTTGAAAGAGGTGCCCGCCACATCCGGCTTACCAAAGCGGGCCATATTTTTTATACGCGGGTTACCCGCATCCTTGAAATGGCGGATAATGCGGCAAGGGACACGATTCGGGCCGGCAAGGGGCAGACGCTGTATCTTGGGATGACATCCACAACCGTCTCCATCATCCAGCCCGTGCTGAAACGTTTTGCAACAGACCATCCCGATGTCCACTACCAGCTGTATGACGGTTCCACCTTTGAACTCCGCCACCTGCTTGACACGGGCGTGATTGAGGGTGCCGTTCTCCGGACTCCCTTTCCTGTGGAGGAGTTCAACTGCCGCCTGATTCGCACCGAACCTATGCTTGCAGGATTCCCTGCACAGTGGAGCCCGCAAAAGGCAAGAGATGCAGAATTCCCGGCCGCAAAATTCGCGGCCTCAGAATCCCCAACCGCTAAATCCCCGGAAGAATCCATTTCCGGAAATTCCGGAAAGATCTCTCTCTCAGAGCTCTCCCGCTATCCGCTCTCCGTTTACCGCAGATACTATGATCTGATTCATGAACAATTCACCGCGCAGCATCTCACACCTGATTATTTCAGTATCTGTGACGACGCCAGAACATCATTGCTCTGGTGCAGCAGCGGATGCGCCGTATGCCTGTTCCCGGAATCACTCCGGCCCGCACTCCCCGACGGAATCCGGACAATGACCATCGACTCGGAAGAGCTGCGGACCTCAATCCTGTTCGCTGCTCCAAAAGAGCGGCAGCCCTCCGCCCTGATCACCGACTTTACCGGCTATCTCATGTATGCGGCCGAATGAAATATCAACTGCAACGTACATATATGCGGCCGAATGAAATATCAACTGCAACTTATTCAGTACGTCATGTATACCTGCCGGATCCGGTTCTTTTCTCATCACACAAACCGGCGGGTTATCATCACACAAACCGGCAGGTTATCATTGATTTTACCCCCAGTCTGTACTAATATAGTTCCATAGGCAAAGCAGGATTGAAATGCGTAGTGTTTCCACTGCACGGGAGATGAGTGGGAAACGAATTGCCGGCCTTAGACAGTATATGGCACTTGTAAAAGCATGACATCTACTGGAAATGCATGGCTGCGATATTTCAGTCCATCCCGTTGCTGGACTTTATTACGGGACCTGTAACCTTGCGGTCCTGTTTTTTTTGCCTTTTTATCTCCTGCGCATGCGTCATGCCGGCTGCAACAGCGAGAAAACGCAGCCCGCGTTTCATTGAATTGGAGGTTTTATCTTATTATGATTGACAAGGTGAAGGTGGAACAGGCTGTGCGCCTGTTTCTTGAGGGAATTGGCGAGGATCCTGACAGAGAGGGCCTCAAGGGTACGCCCGACCGCATCGCGAGGATGTGCGAGGAGATTTTTTCGGGTACAGACGAGGCGGCAAAAAAAGCACTCTCCGTCACATTCTCCAGTCCCGCCGACAACCTGGTTCTCGAGAAGGACATTCATTTCTACTCAGTCTGCGAGCATCATCTGCTCCCCTTCTTCGGCAACGTGCACATCGCTTATCTGCCGAACGGAAAGGTCGCAGGACTCAGCAAGCTTGCCCGCACCGTTGAGGCATATGCCCGCCGCGCCCAGATCCAGGAGAAACTGACGGATCAGATCGCGACCGCTGTGATGGAAAATCTGGACGCCCGCGGTGTCATGGTTGTCATCGAGGCAGAGCATCTGTGCATGTCCATGCGCGGGATCAAGAAACCCGGCACCCGGACCATGACCTATGTCTGCAAGGGAGCATTCGAGAAAGATCCCGCTCTTGTAGACCGCGTGCTCGCCATGATCCGCACCTGAGAAATCCGTCACCTGTTGCCTGTCAGGATAATGTCTGAAGTCTGCTGGCAGATAGCCTTACGATTTCATGGACAGAGCCTGAAGTCTGTTGCATATAGCTTTGAGGCTTTCGAAAAAACCCTGAGGCATGCAGCAGATCAGCCTCAGGTACCACACAGAATTATGGAGGCAATCATGTCCCCACACACCAGTGAGAACAGCCAGCATCCGGAACAGCCGGACCGTGTCCGCAGGATCATGGAGCACCCGGAGTTCCGCATGGAACTGGAAAAAACACAACACCTCGAGAAGGACCGCGTTTTCTGCCGTCACGACTGGCAGCACCTTCTCGATACCGCAAGAATCATGCAGATCCTCTGCCTTCGGGAGAATCTTCCGGTAAGAAATGATCTGATCTATGCGGCCGCTCTGCTCCATGACATCGGAAGAGCGCGCCAGTATGAGGACGGCACTCCTCATGATCTTGCCGGCGTACAGATCGCCGGCCCGATTCTTGCGGACTGCGGCTATACCGCAGCTGAAACCAGCCTGATCCTGTATGCCATCGGCAGTCACAGATTACACGCAGCCTTGACTGCCGGAAGCGATCCGGCCCTTGCTTCGGAAAAGGCAGAATATTCCGAAGCTATCCAAAACCGATTTGCACAGATTATGTACGCTGCAGATAAAAAATCCCGTCCGTGCTATATATGTAACGCCCGAAAGGACTGCAACTGGCCGGAGGAACGCAAAAACCGGACACCGGAGATATGACGGTTCCAGCCGCCTGCTCCTCTGCCCGGTTTTGCCGGTCTCGCGGGCCCGAAAGATAACAGACATCCAAAAAGAAAGTAGAGGTACTTGATCATGAGCAAATCAGAAGCACCACGTACAGAAGCCATCGAAGCCCCGGCAGCTTCCGCCGGCAAAGCAGTGCACACCATAAAAATCGGCACACGCACCTTTGAGCCGGACAAGCACTGCTATATCATGGGAATCCTGAATGTCACACCGGATTCCTTCTCCGACGGCGGAAAATGGAATCACCTGGACACAGCCATGAAACATACAGAGCAGATGATCGCAGAGGGAGCCGACATCATCGATGTCGGCGGAGAATCCACCCGTCCCGGATACACAAAGCTTCCGGACCAGGAGGAGATTGACCGCGTTGCCCCCGTCATCGAGGCAATTCACAGCCGCTTCGATATCCCGATCTCCCTCGACACCTACAAGAGCGCCGTTGCAAAAGCAGGTCTTGCGGAGGGCGTCGATCTAATCAACGATATCTGGGGCTGCAAATATGACCCCGAGATGGCTTCCGTTATCGCCTCGTCCGGCGTCGCCTGCTGCCTGATGCACAACCGGGACAATACCGACTACACCGATTATCTGCAGAATGTTCTGGATGATCTCAGGGAATCCGTCGCAATCGCGAAAAGAGCCGGTGTGGCGGATGACCGGATCATTCTGGACCCCGGCATCGGCTTCGCCAAATCCTACGAGCAGAACCTGAAGCTGATGAACCACCTGGAGCTTCTGAAGGATCTCGGCTACCCGTATCTTCTCGGCACATCCCGGAAATCCATGATCGGTCTGACCCTGGATCTGCCCGCGTCCGAGCGTGTGGAGGGAACCATCGCCACAAGCGTCATCGGTGTCATGAAAGGCGCCGGCTTCGTCCGCGTCCATGATGTCAGGGAAAACGCCCGGGCCATCCGCATGACAGAAAAGATCCTGCAGACCATATAAGTCCCCCGCATTGCACCACTGCCGCAATGCGCATATATGACTGCGCCGTTCAGACATACAATTCATAAAAACAGAAGGAAAAGAAACGATGCATTCAACCAGCCATGACGAAATCCGAATCGACAATTTAACGGTATTCGCAAAGCACGGCGTCTATAAAGAAGAAGCCGTGCTCGGTCAGAAATTTACCGTATCCGCGGTGCTCTGCACCGATATCCGGAAGCCCGGCCTCACCGACAATCTCGAGAACACCATTAACTACGGAGAGGTCTGCCACGAGATCACCGGTTTTTTGACAAACCGCCGCTTCCAGCTGATCGAGGCCTGCGCCGAACAGCTTGCGGAACACCTTCTCGTAAAATATGAAGGTCTTCTCCGGGAAATCACCCTCGAGATCCATAAGCCCTGGGCACCCATCGGCCTTCCGCTCGACCAGGTCTCCGTCCGGATCCACCGCGGTTGGCACACTGCCTTTCTCGCGCTCGGCTCCAATATGGGCGACCGGCAGGCAATGCTCGATCTCGCCGTGAACGGTATCAAAAATGAAAAAAAGAACCGTCTCCTGAAGGTCTCCTCCTTCATAGAGACGGCTCCCTACGGCTACACCAACCAGGACCCCTTCCTCAACGGTGCCTGCATGATCCGCACTCTTCTCACTCCCGAAGAGCTGCTTGATCTCTGCGCCTCCCTTGAACAGGAGGCACAGAGAGTCCGCAAAATCCACTGGGGTCCCCGCACCCTCGACGTGGATATCCTCTTCTACGATCAGGAAATCATCGGAACGGAACGTCTCAACATCCCGCACCCTGACATGGCAAACCGGGACTTTGTCCTTCGGCCCATGGCAGAAATCGCGCCGTGGTGGAGCCATCCGGTCACACACCTGACCATGGCGCAGATGCTCCGGAACCTGGAAAATTTTGAAGGAACTTACAAAAAAAATTAATTTTCGTCAGGCATTTTGAAGAAAAAGACCGGTTTCCGACAAGATCCCGATTAATAATAGAGGAGACAAGATGAATTTCAGAGAATCAATGGAATATCTCGACAGCGTCCCGAAATTTTCACCGAAAGACGTAGTAAGCGGCACCGTCGCCTACGAACTCGGAGCAATGCGGACGCTGATGGAATCACTGGGAAATCCGGAGAAGCAGCTCCGCTTCGTTCACATCGCCGGAACAAACGGAAAGGGCTCCGCTTCCGCCTTTCTCTCACAGATTCTCATTGAGAGCGGCCTTCGAACCGGAAGCTTTAACTCTCCCGCCATCGAGCATTTCACCGAACAGTTCCGCATCAACGGACGCGACATCACCGAGGAAGACTTCGCAGCAATCCTGACCCGCGTCGCGTCACAGATTCAGCAGAACCTCAGAGACGGAAAACCGCAGCCCACTCAGTTCGAGATCCTGGTTGCAGTGATGTTCCTCTATTTTCACGAACAGAACTGCGACATCGTCGTCCTCGAGACCGGAATGGGCGGTCTCCTCGATGCCACAAATGTCATTCCCTCCCCGGAAGCCGCCGTCATCATGACCATCAGCATGGACCACACTGAGATTCTCGGCCGCACACTCCGCGAAATTGCCTTTCAGAAGGCCGGCATCATCAAGGAAGACACCGACGTTCTCCTCTATCCCCAGAAGCCGGAGGCCGATCAGGTCTTCGAAGCGGTATGCAGAGAAAAAAAATCCCGCCTTCACCGGGTAAACGTCTGCCGGGAAGCGCGGGAATATTCCCTGCAGGGACAGATCTTTGATCTAACGCTCGAAGCGGATTCGCAAAGCTCTTTATCTGAAATGTCTCTTCCCGAATCTTCCGGATCTGAAACATCAGTACGCGAAACATCAGTACGCGAAACATCATTATTCGGAACATCAGTATCCGAAATCTCTACAGATAACACGTCAGCATCAGGAACAACGATCCGGGATCTCTTCATCCCGCTCCTCGGCTCCTATCAGTGCGCAAACGCCTCCATGGCCGTCGCCGCAGCCGAAATTCTCCGGCAAAAAGGCTATCCGATCACGGAAGACGCTGTCCGAAAGGGACTCAAACACACCGTATGGCACGGAAGATTCGAACTCATGCACAAAAATCCCGCCGTCATCGTAGACGGCGGGCATAATCCGGAAGGTGCCGCAATGCTCCGGGACAGTCTCACCCGCTACTTCCCGGGGCAGAAAATCACCTTCCTCATGGGCATCCTCGCAGACAAAGACTACCACAGGGTCATCGATATCGTCGGACCCCTTGCAAAACAATTCTACACCGTACCCGTGCCGAACCCCAGAGTCCTCGATCCCGAACAGCTCGCCCGTGAACTCCGGGAGGCCGGATACACAGCTGAAGCCTGCGGCTCGATCGAAGAAGCCACCGACAAAGCCCTCAAGAACTGCACCGAAAAAGATGTCATCTGCTCCTTCGGATCCCTGTACTATGTGGGAAGAATACGGGAGCATCTGAATGTCGAATTCTCAGAAACGAAATAATAATCGAAGTAAAAATACCAATTCTGAAAAGCAGATCATTTTTACTCAGCGATCAACTCCAGCAAGAGCCCGGAAACCGGGCTCTTTTCTGCTGCATCCATCCTATAAATACACCTCATGAATTGCTGGATGACACGATACTTTCATCCGAACCATCCTCATCCACCTTCTTCGAAGAACTCCCGTCTGCAGAGCCCGCCGAATCCAATGATGAACCGGACCCCTTCTGACTACCTGCACTCGTTCCACCACCGGTTGTACTGTCCGTACTTCCTCCGGTATTTGTAGCCGCATTCGAATTCGCTGCCGATCCACTATTTTTCCCAGATCCTGCTTTCGGCGCAGCATTTCCTGTAATCGTGTTCGAACCGTCATCTTCCTTCACATTAATTGTAACAGAGGTACTTACCACTTTATCAGGTCCGGCAGCGGTGATGACATACGTTCCGGCAGATCTGCTCGTGAATGTACGTACACTGCCCGTTTCTGGCAATAAAACCGAATCGCCTGAAATTTCATTGCCATTCGGATCCGTAACTTTCCAGGTTGCATCATTGACATACTGGTTCTGAGCGTCTTTGAGAGTGAGCTGAACTGGAGTGTTCATTAAAATCGTTATCGGGTTATTCTCATCCGGTTTTTGTTCAACATTGTTATTCGTGATGCTGAAGCTGTATGATGGCAGGTATGTGATCCGGCCGTGGCCATTTCCTTTATCAGAAGAATCAAACGATGGAATATCACTATTTTCTCCAACGAGAGTACCTCCCCTCATTGTTGTTCCATTTGTAATGGGTGAAGCAATATTAGAGGTCTTAAAATAACCAGAACCGCCGCCAGCGGAAGGAGCAACCTGATTTGTGGTATCCTTAAAGTTGCTACTACCTCCTCCGTACCAGCCGCCACCACCGCCGGCACCAACACTGTACTCATTTTTTTCACCATTACTATTATTCTTCAATGGTGAACCTCCTAAACCGAATCGACCACACATAACTCCATTGTTACCTACTACGCCACCTGTGCTTTGAGTTCCCCCGGTTCCATATATTGGATCACGAGACTCCGCCTGCTCTGTATTAGTAAACGCAGTGCCCCTTGTTCCTGCATCACCACCACCATTCCCACCTTTATTTCCTATACTAAAATATACTTTTTTACTAAATTTATTGCCGTAGAACCCGGCGCCGCCTCCTCCGCCAGCTACAAGTAAAATGTGATCCTTACTTGAATAAAAATCTTTTAATTCACTTGGCTGATCTTGTGCCTCAGCCCGAATAGCCATGTGTGACGCTCCACCTCCTGAACCCAAAACCCAATAGCTAGTCTTTTGACTATCCCCTATCGAAAGACTATGAGATGTTCCGCCTCCATTCCAACCACCTTCTAAAGTCAGATCTGTTGTATTGTTTGTAAACATATTTTCTGTCGCATCCATGCCACGACCACCAATATACACATCAATGCTTTCATTTTTATTCAGATACACGTAATTAACTGCATATCCACCTTTTCCACCTTCCGCAGTCTTTGAATCAAAAGACGCATTTCCTCCGTTAGCGCCCCAGACTTCAAGCTTATACCAACCATCAGCTGGCGCAGTATATGTCTGCACTTCATTTTTCGAATAATAATCAGTTACATTATCTATTTTCCATTGGGCGGTAAGGGTTACTGTACCTGAAGTCGCTAACCCGGATACTTTATCCCCCGCACGATAAATGTTACCGGATTGATCCTGCCATCCCTCAAAAGTCCAATTTTGGCCCTCTGGCGCCTTACACTCAGGAAGAGTTACGTCTATTACATAATCGATATTATCAATTCTGGATATTTCTTTACCGTCAATTTCAGGTGTTCCATCATTTCCATCAAATTTAATCGAATAAATCGCATCATTCCAGTCCCAGTCACCAAATGCGATCATTCCATCAGGCATTGGGAATGGATAAACCTTTTCATTTGAGCCAGTGTATTGATAATATGGTTTTGTTGTGTCTTCACTTGCTTTTTTACCGTATTCGTATTGGTCAGTGAGATTCTGAAGATCTTGGTAAGAGTAACCTCTAACTTTTTCTTTTATTGAATCATTATTCTCGCTCTCTTTTATCGCCTTCTTTTCACAATCAATGCTAGTGAGATATGCACAATTCTTTATCTGATTAGAATACTCTGGTGCTGTATACGACTTAAGAAAGAAATAATAATTATTCGACACCGTACTTTTCCAGATAGCAGAATAATCATTCGAAATACCATCAGTCCAACTGCTATTATTATACTGATAAAGAAATCCTGCACCCTTGGTTGCATTAAATAACATTCCAACACTATGACACTGATCTATTTTACCAGCTGTACAGGAATACCCAAAACCGGCTACTATATCTGATGCAGTCACTAGCGCATTAGCATAACTGGATTTAATTGTTCCGGAATTATTCAAGAAAAATCCTGCCGCATTTTTATTGCCGAATACTTTTCCCGAGTAGCTACAACCATTAATAGTTCCTTTATTGTCCTGAATAAAGCCAGCAATATCCTCAGCATCTTTGGAATCTGAAATGTTGCTATATCCGCAAACTAACAAATTATATCCAGCCTTCTGTTCAATATCATCTGAATACATTTTGACTAGATTCGGATTATAATACATAGTTTGGTTTTTATAGGAATTCTGATATTGTAAATATGCATTATTATCAGCATATAACTGACAATTTTCTATTGAATGGTTAGCATCGTTATTGTTGGCAAAACCGTTTTTACCTATCTGGGCATTGATCACATTACTATTCGATATAGTACCGCTATTGCTGTCTACAAAGCCATTTTCACCGATCGTAACAGATTGCAGAGATACCCCTATACTATCTTTACCTTGGGCACCAATTGTTCCGGTATTTGTTTCTGCTACTCCGTTTTTATCTATTTTAGCATTGATCACTTTACTATTTGATATAGTTCCACTATTGTTGTCTACAAATCCATTTTCGCCGATCGTAACAGATTGCAGAGATACCCCTATACCTTCACTTTGGGCACCAATTGTTCCGGTATTTGTTTCTGCTACTCCATTGCCTTTGATTGCAGCAATTTTAATACTGCAATTTACAATCTGCTTATTATTTTTCCTTACAATACCATTCTTTCCAATATTGCTAATATCCTCCAGATTTACATTGCTGATTGTTCCATTATTTGAATCTGCAACTCCATTATCATCAATATTGCTGATATTCTTGAGACTTACATAGCTGATTGTTCCGTTATTATCATATGAAGCTCCATTCATGGATATTTTCGAATTATTGATTATACTATTCGATATTGTCCCTTGGTTAGTCTTTACAATACCATTTTTTTCTATTTTTGTATTAATGATTGTACATCCATCAATTTTATCTGTTAAATTCCATCCTTGATTCGTTGTTGATATTCCATTTCCATTGATATAAGATTTTTCTATTCTTACATTTGAAATGGTACCATTGTTTGTTGTTGCTACACCATCACCTTCTGTTGAAACATCATCTAATGAGCAATTAGAAATAGTTCCCGAATTATTATTTGAAACAAAAGCAGCACTAGAAAAACTAGAATTCAATATCTGTAAAGCACTCATTACGCCGTGATTATCACCCACCAGAGAAGATGCCTTCATATTAGTTATTACTAGGTTCTCTAAGTGGCTATAATCTTGACTATTATCCTTCCTCCAATGAATTGAATTTATCAATGGATTGGTTAATGAGTCGAGACAAAAATATTGATCATCTTGTTTTATTGCCCCTTTATAAGTTCCGAATAAATTGCTTAAGGTTGGTGATTTAATACTTATATTTTTACCCATCTCAGTAAAATGGATCAACGTATTATTAAACGAAATGTCCATTGTCTGAGTCACAACATTAGTACCATTACCAGATGTACTAAGATACTTTCCCCCATCTAAAAGCTCAAATAACACTTGAAGTTGATGTGCACTTCTAATGTAATAAGGTATAGTATCAGATGATGTTGAAACATAATCTGAAAAGTATGGATTCATAAAGAACGTTGTAGGCCTAGATTGTAAATCATTGTAAAAGTCAATGTTTAATGTTGTAGAATACCCATCACCATAATTTTCTCTCGAAATTACTTCATTATTCTTTGTGTTGAAATAATACGCATGATATCCTTTGATTTGTAACTTATCCGTAATATCATCATATTGAATAAGAATCTCTGAATTGACTAAAGAAGAAATAGAACTTTTAACACCATTTCCTACCCAACTCATTGAAACCTGATCAAGATCATTTTGTTCCGATACAAGAATTAGATATCCATCCTCAGTAACATACTCTCCCCCATCCGGTGCTGCCAAAAGCCTATGCTCATTTAATATGCCTGGAGACTGCTCCTCATTTAAGGTTGTTCTTGTATTTATTTCTTTATAGGAGACGTTGGAAGCGTTACCACCAACAACCGCATTCCCTATATACCCATGATAATATACGCTCTTATTTTTTGCTGCTTCGCTTCCGGTTCCATGCTGCACAATCTCGTAGTACAGAATTCCGAAACTGCCATCAAGGTCCTGTGCCTTCGTAACGACCCAGTCGCCATAATACACCGACTGTCCGGAGATCATCTGATACGGGTATTTTCCCTTAAGACTTGAATCATATCTATTTGTATCTACTGAAGAAGTCTGTTTTGCAAAAGGAGTACCGGCATCGTTGACGTTTGCTTTCTTTACGCCTGCCCCGGTGAGATCCGACTTGTTCACCCCGGCCAGATAATAATTCTTCGGTGAATTATTACCTCCGTTGCTGACACTTCCACCCACGAACACTGTCCCGTTCGTAAGTCCTGTTGAATAACAGGACTTAACCGACAAGTTCTCATTTGTGCTGTTGGCGATAAAGCTTCCGGCCTCGGCGGCATTCTCCGAGTCACTATCGTTACCTGAATTTGCGGTGGTCCCGGAATATGCAGATGCTGTTGTGAAGCAATTCTCGACACTCAGAGCATTGCTTCCTGCTATCTGTCCGATGAAGCCTCCGACATAGCCATTTCCGCGGATGTTGTAACGTCCCTGCGTTGAATTGTTATTTACGGTTTCGTTGTAAGCTCCTTCCGCTGTCCTTCCGCCGACATAGCATTTCGATATCTGGCTTCCACCGGCCGAACTGTTCAGGTATCCGATGAGTCCGCCGAAGCCATCACCGGCCGTACCCGCACTTTCCCCCTGTGTATCAGAATCCGCGACATACATGGATACTGCATCGTTCTCGACATCAAGATTTCCTTTGCTGCTGATATATGCGGCAAGCCCGCCCGCAACTTTTTTCGCGGAGATAAGATCCTGGTTTCCCACGCCGAATACGTTGCAGTTCTTAATTGTTACAGATCCTGCATAGTTGGTATTGTTTCCGGAATTACCTTCTGACGTGCTTCCAGGTTCGCCTGCTGCACAATAGCCGAGAACTCCTCCTGCAGAGTAAGCTCCGGTGATTTTCAGATATTTTTTGCTATTATCTGCATTGCCAGCATTCGCTGAAGTGCTGTTTGCTTTCCCGGATACCGAAACTGTGCAGTTCTCCATGCGCAGACCCGTCCAGGTGCCTTCTGTCCCTGTTCCGCCTCCAATCTGACAGCCGAGGATTCCCCCTGCATTTGCGTTATTATTGGAATTTGCACTATTTGAACCGTTATTTTTAGCAGTATTCGAATCGTTGCCCGAATTTGCGGCAATTGTCAGCGTCTTCCCGGACAAAACTTTTGCATAAAGGATGCTGGTACTGGAATTTGCCGCCTCTCCCAGGATGCCCCCTGCCGCCTGATCCGCCGTGAGGCTAAGCGCAGTATCTCCTGTTACGGTTACATTCTGAATCTTGGTCTCCCGATTTGTCTTTCCAACCACAAATCCGGCATAGGCAGCCTTTTCAGCCGTCGGATTCTTCAGCGTCAGCCGCTGGATTGTCATTGTGTTTCCGCCTGTTGTTCCGGCATCGATATAGCCGAAGAGACCTGCACAGGTACTTCCTTCAGATTTATTCATTTCCTCAGGAGTGGTCGTTTTGGGGCCGGAACCGGTCTTGTCCGGAGTGCCCGTGCCCGAACCGGCAGTTGCAGAAGCCGCTCCGATCTGAAGATTGGAGATCGCAAATCCGTTTCCATTGAATTCCGTCAGGGCAGAATCCGAGATGCTGTAGAAATTTCCGGCAGCCGTAAGCGCGGCACCCACAGCCGTATTCCATGTATTATTATAGGAAGACACAGAGTATGAAGCTGTTCCCGCTCCGCCGCCTGCTGATGTACTGCCCGTAGTCCGTTTCATCGCTTTTTCACTCAGAAAACGAATTGTCATGTTTGACCAGTCGAGGTCATTCAGCATTTTTGCTTTTGTGATGACAGCCGAACCAGACCGGGAACCCGAAACCTGCGCCCCGGTACTTCCAGTGAAGTTTACGCCGGAAACAACCGTGCTCAGGTTCTGCAGATGACGCCCATAGGCGATTCGAGCAGTGCCCTTGTCACCTCCGCTGTTTGAACCATTTGCAAAAAGGCTGTTGCAGGACAGCGTCACAGATTTTCCAGCTCCGTCAGCCGACAAAGTATCTTTCTTCTCTGCATCGGATTTTTCCGTCTCATCGCCATAAACCAGGCGGACGGTAATTGTGAGGTTTTCTCCGGGGATAAGTGGCTTCTCATTCGCAGATGCAGAGTTGCAGAACTGACTGGCAAAATGACCATCTGCCCCGTCGGTCACACTGTCCAGGGTGTAATAATACAAACGGTATTTATTGCTACTTCCACTGCCCCGTTGAATCACTCCGTTCAGTCCACTTCCACCCATAAGATTCGTAGTGCTGCCACTGGCAATACCCTTGGATGTTCCCAGGCTGATTTCCCTGGAGTTTCCGCTTGTCTGTCCGGTCACAGTCGCTTTAACCGTATAAGCTCTCTGTGAAGCTGCAGAGTCAGATTCTTTCTGCTCCGGCACAGCGACTTCGAGCATCAGACGGTCATCATTCTCAATGATGGCGCTGATATTGTCATTCTCTGACTCTCCTTCTTTCGCCGCTGATGCCGCACCGCCATAATAGCCCACCATCGGGTTGCTCTTCATGCGGGCAGATTTGCTGGTACGGTTTTTATTGTTATAAGCCGTTGTATCAGCAATGGAAGTGCTGCCTGTACTCGCCTTCTTCAGGTCCGCGGGCTTACAGTACCACACACCGTAGACCGTTGCCGTCTCCGCATCGTATTCAATGAGAATGTTTCCGTTTCCGCGGAGTGTCTCATCGATGGAGTCGTCCGGGAGAATCATGGACAGAATACGGGGATCGCTCTTGCCGTCAGCACTGACCGTCACATACCGGAAATCGTGCTTTTCATCTTTCCCAAGTGTTCCATCCGCCCAGGAAGAATCCCATGAGCCAATGCTTCCATCATAGTCAGACGGCCCGCCCGTGCCACCTGCAACGGCTCCCATTGCCTTGCCAAGCCGGTCAGAACCTCCACCTGTCTGACTTTCCGCTTCCGCAACATAGGTATCCCAGTTTCCGCTTGCCCTTGCTACGGTCATGTGATTCTGCGCTGCGACAAAAATCTCCCGCGCGGTGTCATCGAGCTCGGTCTGCTTAAGGGACTTCTGATAGCGGATGACCGCGACAAAGGCAAACGCTGCCAGAATGCCGATAATTGCAACGGTAAGCAGCATCTCTGCCAGCGTAAATCCTCTCCGGGCTCTGTCCCGGGCTGTCTTCCTTTTGTTCAGGCAGATCTTGTCCGCCTCTTCTTCTCTATGCTTCTGATCATCTGGAAAATCATTATTTCTCATGTTCTGTCATCCCCGATGTTAAAAATCCGCTCTGATATCTGGTCTGATTTCGTTCCCTGTATCCGCATGCAGGCTTGTGTCGCCATATGCGAACCATGTATTCGCATATCGGCTTGTGTCACCATATGCGCACCTTTTCTGAGATCCGGGCTGATTCAGTTTCCCGTATTCTCTCTGCTATCTGCCCTATTAGTTTCCCGTACTCACCCTGCTGTCTGTCCCTATTAGTTTCCCGTACTCGCCCTGCTGTCTGCCGCTGCCGGATAGCCTGCGATTACTGCGGTCTTTACCGTTTCCGACTCCACTACAGTATTCTCGTCCCCGTGCAGAACCGAGATCGTATACGTGAAATACGGGTTCGAATTCGAAAACTTTGTCTCTGAATCGCCGCCCGGCACATTGCCTCCGGAAGCCTCCGCTGCGGACGGTGTAATCGAAATATCCTTAATCTGAAGCTTCAGGTTCTGTGTTCTCGTCTTTGTTGTGACAATCGGAATCGCGCCGGTCGCAGAAGACGATCCGCTTGCGGAGGGATCGGATGAGCTGCTCTGAGCGTCGGTCATATATATGGTGTCCCCTTCATTATGGATATGTACCTCATATCCGCGATTTCCGGAAAAGAAGGATACATCCTTTCCATCAGACCCGAAATTCAGTGTAGAGAGATCCGCCGTGGCAAAATCATCGTCCACTGCAGCGATCGCCGTTCCGAGAAGCGTCTGTGCCTCAGCTTTCAGCGTCATTCGCCGATAGGTACGTACTGCGGCTGTCACTCCTGCCGCGACAGCCAGTGTTGCCAGAGACATCAGAAGCACAGTCACGAGCATCTCCATGAGGGAAAAACCCTTCCGCGATTTTATTGTTTTTATTCTATTACGGTTCATAGAATCACCTCGTCTGCGTCTCATGATCCTCTCTGCTCTTTTCCGGCGTCTGTCCTGTTTATCCCATCTGGTCAGCTATCCCGGCAATCATATAGGTCTGCAGCATGCCTCGTATCTGCCCTGTTTCAGCTGTCCGCCGGAAAAAAAACCGTATTTCCATCTTTATCGGTCTGCACGTTAACCTTTTCATGAATTTCGTGCAGGCTGTTGTTATCATTCCCGGCACGCGCTGGCGTGAGGGTTATTTCTGTAGGGCTGTTCTGGCTGCTGCTTTCAACCGCCAGCTCATTATGCTCCTTGATGTAACCCGAGTAGGCGGACCCGGATCTCGTGACCACCCGGCGGGAGGCCTGCACCATCGTAACCAGAAGAATGGAAGCGAGCGACACGATCAGAACCGCTACCAGTGTCTCTGTCAGACTTTCGCCCGCCTTTGAACCAAGCTTCACCCGCACGGAGCCTCCAAAACTGCCCCTTCGTCCGACACTGTTCATAGCGTTCTGTCTCACGTTTCGCGTCCTTGTCATAAGCCTGTTCATGCCTGGTTTCTTTCGTGAAAGTTTCTGCTTTTGTATTCCTGTCTCGTCATATATACTTCTCTGTCCGGATATGAACGTAATGTCTTGCATACGTTTCTGTCTGGGTATGACCGTTACGTCTGGCACTCTTTTCTGTCTGGGTATGACTGTTTCGTCTTGCATTTTTCTCTGTTTTCCCTGCATTCTTCTCACTGTCCCTTAATTATCCGTCCATCTCCAAAGAACATTCGCCGGATCCTTGTGGGCCCGACAGATCCCTATGAGCCTGCCGGATTCTGCGCGGCAATCGCGGATCCGGTGTAGACCTTTGCTTCTCCCCATCCGAATCCGCTCAGTGTCACACTTCTGGTAACAGTCACCTTGTAGGTAACGGAACCATCCGTATCATCCATGTTCTGGGGCGATACTTCTGATGGCGCGCCGGATCCTCCTGTTGTTCCGGAAACTGCGACGGGAGCAGATGCCCCCGATTCTGCGGTGTCTTTATTTTCTTCGGTGTCTGTATCCTGTGCGTACTGCAGTTCTCCGCCGTTCGCAGGAATCTTCACCAGACATCTTGCCGACGCATTTTTAAATGTGGAAGTCTGTTGTCCATTTTTATTATCTTTTTTATAAGGATAAATCTGCGCCTCGATGTTCAGATTTTTATCCATGTAAAAATCCACGCAGATCTTTATTGCTTCACTGCCCTTTCCGACGTTCAAAATATATGACTGTTTTTTGAACGCAGAGTCAGTCAGGGAATTGTCCACTGAATCGCTGTGGCCGTACATCCAGGTATGATTGCCCGGAACATCATCGCGGGTCCAATTGTAAGCATTATCGTTGGAAAATCCAGGCTCATCGCCACTCTGCCCAAGTGTTCCATCATCTTTCAGGACATAATTGCTCCAGAAGTAATGGATAATCTCTCCTGCACGAACGATTTCATACCCGGTGAGATTCAGTCTGGAATACACAGGCAGACCGGTCGTACTCTGAAGATTCGCGAACGGAGATCCCGGAAGACTTCCGTTCAGGTAATCCGAAGTGTCTGCCTGTGATGTGCCGGAACTGTCGGCCGTATTTCCTCCCGGAATTTCAGTGGTTCCCGTTGAAGCCGTCCCTCCGGATTCTGGAGTGGAAGCTCCGGACGTACCGGCATCAGCGGTTCTGGAATCGACATAGGTTCCGTCTTCATTTACTCTCCGATAGAAAGAAAACTGCGCAGTCGCCGTCAGGGTATTGTCCGTCGGGTTGCAGACAATCTGCGTACTGTCTCCTGCATTGCCGGTGCTGACTTTAGCACTGTTTCCAGCGCCGCCACTCGTTCCGCCTTCCTTACCGTTTTCGGAGGCTGTGAGTCTCAGAAGTCCCGGAAGAATCTTCTCATCCGTCAGATTCTTCCCCGCCATGCGACGCACGACAAGTCTTGCCGTAGAATACACAGCATCCTTATCTCGTTCCGTCGAGGACAAATTCTTCATTCGACCTACCGATGAAGTCGCCGCAGCGAGTATCACGGACCCGACAACCGCGCATACCAGGAAAAACAGCAATGCCACGGACAGGCTTGCACCCTCCTCCGACTTTATTTTTCTCTGAATCAGGATAGTTCTTATCTTCTTCATAATATTTCTAACGCTCATACGTTTTTCACAAAAATGAATAAGCGGTAAATCACACCGCGCCGCAAGAAAGATAAGGTCTTAATCACACCGCGCTGCACACCCTTGCGCCTGTTCGGTTAATTCCGTTAAATACAAAAAATTATAACGATAATATTACATTTTTAATAATAGCAACAAAGCTATCTCACGTCAAATTTTCCTTGATTTTTAATGGTTCTGGTGATTTATGCCCCGCAAAATCGAACTGTTCTCTCTGACGGTTTGTTCTGAGTTCCCGGAAGCGGGGTCGCTATCGGCTGCCATCATCAGAGATGTTGGACCGCCTGCTTATTCTCAGTATTCTGCACAATAATATCAGACAATAATCATGATATTTGCACGAATTTGCAATTCTCGCCCTCCTTATTGTTGACTAAAATGCTCCAGTATATTACAGTTATCTTATAAATTATTTGACGCCAACGAATATCTCATAAATTATTTATTTGACGGCAACAAATAACAGGCTGATCAAAACAATCTGATTCACTTACTGATCCATCAGCCGATTCACAGACTGATGCACAAGCCGATATACAGACCGATTCACAGACTGATCCACAAGCTGATTTACGGACCGATTCACAAACCAAACAAAAAGGACGAAAACAATGCTGATCACCCGGGAAACTGACTACGCTTTACGAATTCTTCGCGCTCTGGCGGACGGAAAACGGCACAATGTCAAAGAGCTCTGCGAGAGCGAGGCCGTTCCGCTTCAGTTCGCGTATAAGATTCTGCGGAAACTGACGGAAGCGGGAATTGTGAAGAGCGTCCGGGGCGTCAATGGAGGAACAGAGCTCACCGCCGATCTCGGCAGCCTTACCCTCCTGGACATCATTCGAATTACAGAATCTGACTCTTATATCTCTGACTGCATGAGCCCCGGCTATCACTGCACCTGGTCCGCGAAGAACTGCAGGAAATGCACGATCCATTCCAGACTCTGCGGGATTCAGCAGAAGCTTGATCACGAGCTCGCGAAACTATCTATCCGCGACCTTTTGAAGACCGGTCCAGATACAACGAAATCCGCCCCACCCCGTCATTTGAATTGAGTCTGAATTGAGGTCTTCCTGTACATGAAATTTACCTTATGACCGTTGCTGACAGCTGCTGACAGCAGCCGGGTCGTTGGAATTGTATTGACCGTGCATCTGCTGTATACAAAGAGCATCGCGATGGCGGAAAACCCCGAAATGTGTTTTATCTCACTCTGAATGTGTTTAAATTTTTGTGTTTCATCTGATTTTGGAAATGAAAAATATTCAGGAAAAGGAGGCAGGTCTATGAACTACGCAACCACACAGAAACAGGAGGAACTCCGCGCGAAGGTACGCGCCTTTGCCGAAGCCGAAATCAAACCATACTCTTTCGAATGGGACAAGGGCAATATTTTCCCGTCAGAGGTTGTTCGCAAGATGACCGATCTAGGCATCATGGGACTTCCCTACCCGAAGGAATACGGCGGCGCAGGGCTTGACGTAACAAGCTACGCCATCGCCGTGGAGGAGCTCTCCAGAGTCGATGCCGGCGTGGGCGTTATCCTCTCCGCGCACACTTCTCTGGGAACCTGGCCCATCGCCGCGTACGGAACCGAGGAGCAGAAGCAGAAATATCTTGTTCCTCTCGCGAAGGGCGAGAAGCTCGGCGCATTCGGCCTTACCGAGCCGAATGCCGGTTCGGATGCCGGCGGCACGGAGACCACCGCTGTACTGCAGGGCGACTATTACCTGCTCAACGGTGAGAAGATCTTCATCACCAACGGCGGAGAGGCCGACATCTACGTAATCTTCGCCCTCACCACGCCGGGAATCGGCTCCAGAGGCATCAGTGCCTTCATCGTCGAAAAGGGCATGCCCGGATTTGAATTCGGCGATCACTACGACAAGCTCGGCATCCGTTCCTCCGCAACAGCCCAGCTCCTGTTCAACAATGTGAAAGTTCCGAAGGAAAATCTCCTCGGGCAGGAAGGTCAGGGATTCAAGATTGCCATGAACACACTTGACGGCGGACGCATCGGCATCGCCGCACAGGCGCTTGGCATCTCACAGGGAGCGTTTGAGAGCGCAATCGCTTACTCCAAGGAGCGCGTGCAGTTCCATAAGCCAATTGCCTTCCAGCAGGCGATCTCCTTCAAGATCGCAGATATGGCGACAAAGATCCGGGCATCCCGGATGCTCGTCTACAGCGCCGCGGAGCTGAAGCAGAACCATGAGCCCTATGCAATGGAGGCCGCAATGGCAAAGCAGTACGCTTCGGATACCGCCGTGGAGGTCTGCGACGAGGCACTGCAGATTCACGGCGGCAACGGCTACCTGAAGGGCATGGATGTTGAAAGATTTTACCGCGACGCGAAGATCACAACCATCTATGAGGGAACCAACGAGATTCAGCGTCTTGTCATCTCGACCGCGATCCTCGGAAAGGCTCCGAAGGAGGCTTCTGCTCCGCTCTTCCAGCAGCAGCCGAATGTCACCGGCGCTCGCAGAAAAAAGATCCTCAAGGACGGCTCCGCACAGGAACGTGTCGAGGAACTGGTAAAGGATCTGAAAAAGGATGGCTATGACTTCACGGTCGGCATCCCGAAGGACACCCCGATCGCGAAGGCGGAACGTGTGGTATCCGCAGGAAAGGGCATCGGTCCGAAGGAGAACATGAAGCTGATCGAGGATCTGGCGGCAGCCGCCGGCGCAGCCATCGGCTCCTCCCGTCCGGTATCCGAAACTCTTCACTACGTACCGCTCAACCGCTACGTCGGCATGTCCGGGCAGAAGTTCTCCGGCAACCTGTATATCGCCTGCGGCATCTCCGGAGCTGTTCAGCACCTGAAGGGCATCCGTGAGGCATCCACCATTGTCGCGATCAACAAGAATCCGAACGCGCCGATCTTCAAGAACTGCGATTACGGTATCGTCGGAGATGTGAACGAGATTCTCCCGCTTCTTACAGAAGCACTCGACACGGGCGAGAAGAAACCCGCTCCGCCGATGAAGAAGATCAAACGCGCTCAGCCCAAGAAGATGAAACCGCCGTACAGCCTCTATGTATGCGACGGATGCGGATACGAATACGATGCTGCCATCGGAGACCCGGCTGCCGACATCAGGCCAGGAACCCTCTTCGAGAAGCTTCCGGAGGACTGGGTATGTCCGGAATGCGCGGAACCAAAGGCAAACTTCACAAAGGTGGAATAATTCACGGATTCAGACAACGGATATGACAAATTCCAGAACCGGCATATCGAAAACCTGCAAAAGGCAGACATGTCGAAGATCTGCGAAAGACAGGCATATAAAGGACGGGCATGTCGAATCATCAGTATGGCATTAAAGGACAGGCATGTCGAATCATCATTATATAGGAGGAAACCATATGCATTGTGTAAGACAGGTGACGGACAATCTGTGGTGGGTCGGCGCGAATGATCATCGCACTCATCTCTTCGAGAATATTCACCCGATACCGAGAGGAGTCAGCTATAACGCATATCTGCTGAAGGATAAGCAGAACGTACTTTTTGACACCGTTGACTGGTCGGCCTGCCGCCAGATGCTCGAGAACATCGAGTATCTTCTGGACGGCGCGAAGCTCGACGCTCTGGTGGTCAACCACCTGGAGCCTGACCACGCGGCATCTCTTCAGGAGGTACTGCTCCGCTACCCCGACTGCCGCATCTACTGCACGGAAAAAGGATTTATGCTGATGCATCAGTTCGGTTTTCACACGGACGGACACGAAACCATTGAGGTGAAGGAAGGCGACACTGCCTGCTTCGGAGATCATACCGTCGCCTTCGTGCAGGCACAGATGGTGCACTGGCCGGAGGCAATGGTCACCTTCGACACCACGAACGGCGTTCTCTTCTCCGCGGACGCCTTCGGCTCCTTCATCGCTCTGGACGGAAAGCTTTTCAATGACGAGGTGAATTACGACCGCGACTGGATCGACGAGTCCAGACGCTATCTCACCAACATCGTGGGGAAATACGGTCCGCATATTCAGAAGCTTCTGAAGAAGGCAGCTCCCCTGCTTCCGCAGATCAAATATATCTGCCCGCTTCACGGACTGGTGTGGCGCAGCGATTTTGACTATCTGCTGGACAAATACCAGCACTGGAGCACCTATGAGCCGGAGGAGAAGGCGGTCATGATCTGCTACGCCTCCATGTACGGCAATACCGAGGCGGCTGCCCAGGCGCTGGCCGCAAAGCTGGCGGAGCTCGGCGTCACCAACACGGTCGTATACGATGTGTCGAACACACACGTATCCTACCTGATCTCCGAGACCTTCCGTGTCAGCCACATCGTCCTGGCCTCGGTCACCTATAACCTCGGCATCTATCCGGTGATGCACAACTATCTGATGGATATGAAGGCGCTGAACCTCCAGAAACGAACCTTCGCCATCATCGAAAACGGCTCCTGGGCATGCAAGTCAGGGGATCTGATGCAGGACTTCCTCAACAACGAGCTGAAGGACATGACCATCCTGAACGAAAGGCTGTCGCTCGCCTCCTCGATGAAGGAAGAACAGGAAGACGATCTGACCAGCCTTGCCGAAGCAATCCGGGATTCCCTGAACGAAGCCCTCTGATCCTTAACAGAATACCCTCTCCGCTGCGAAATCATCAAGAGCGTACCCGGTAAGAACAGCAC
The DNA here is from genome assembly GCF_052117805.1 of Bilifractor sp. LCP21S3_F8. Classification (NCBI taxonomy): domain Bacteria; kingdom Bacillati; phylum Bacillota; class Clostridia; order Lachnospirales; family Lachnospiraceae; genus Bilifractor; species Bilifractor sp. LCP21S3_F8. Next base: position 23,517 of record NZ_JBQKIK010000021.1, read on the forward strand.
ACGGGAAAACAGCTTAACCGGCTGTCTTCTCCGTTCACCTTCTTCCGCGTACGCTCTTGTGATGCGTTTCCTTTACCAGATAGAGCTCCCTGTCCGCCTTGTGAACCAGCCTTCTGAGCTCCTCCTCGCTTTCCACTCTTTCTACTACGAATCCGGCACTGCACCGGATCGGGACTGAAATTCCGGGAACGGAGGCGGCTGAAACAGCATCCTGCCAGCTGTCAATACGGTGCTGAAACTCCTCCGACTGATCCGTTTTCATGAGAACCAGAAATTCGTCTCCTCCATAACGAAAGCAGCAATTTCTCGGAAAATACCGCGTGAGCAAAGACGCCACGCACATCAGCACCTGATCTCCCGCCTCATGTCCCGCTTCATCATTATACCGTTTGAAATAATCGACATCCGCCATCATTACGGCGACCTGACCGCCGACATAATTCTGAAAAACTGTCCGGAGAGCCATCCGGTTTCCGATACCCGTCAGAGCATCTGTCATGGAAAGGATCTCCAGCTTTTTATTCAGGTTCTCCACCTCTATACACTGCCGGATCTGCCTTACTTCAATGTGGTAGCGGGTGATCATGCCGGCGCATAGAAGCAGAGCGAGTGCCAGATAATTCAGGAAACTGATTCTCGCCGCTCCGTCTTCCAATTCCAGAGCAATGAAGAAAATACCGTGTGCCGACAGAATCAGAGCGATACTCATCAGCGGAGGCATCGTAACGAAACAGGTAAACACAATTTCCACTATGAAAAAGGTCAGCATCTGCTCTCCGGACACATAATGGCGCAGCGACGCCGCCATACCCCAGAAAACCAGAATTCCGTAATAAAGAATGATAATCACATTTTCGCGCAGAAGATGCTTATTCAGGCTGATCTCATTCCGCGAAATTCTTGTCATATGCACCGTGATATATACACTTACCAAAATACATGTCAGGGCGCTGATCACACTCCGCCAATAATGCAGAACAGCGAAATAGTAATGAACGCAGAACAGGGTCAGAATCACAATCTCAACTGCCGTAACCGCAGCTGAAATCTTCTTCAGGCGATAGACATTATCCCGGATGATTTCATCCTTCACATTTCTCGAAACATCCGGAAAAATCGTAAGCTTAAGTTTTTGAAAGAAGAAAGATATTTTTTCACGCATAATTATATTTCCATTTCGAATACGCCAGGAAAACTGCAAGTGTTTTCATAAGGCTCCTCTATTTTTCAACAAGCTTACAAGCTTATCTATCAGTATACCATAAAACGGCGAACGAAGTCTTAAGAATTAGAAGACCCCCCCAAAAAAAAAAAAAACAGCACTTCCGGTACAACTATACCAGGTTTATTCCAATACTTATGTCAAATTTCTTTCAAGTATATGCCAGGTTTCTTCCGGGTACATATCAGGCTTTTCCGATGCTTACATGTACACACTTTCCTCTAATAATGCTATAATAAAAATAGTTTTTATTTACGCGAACAGTGAGCCGCAGCCGAATGCGAAGTATTCGTGTGCGGCGAGCATCGCGATAGCGAGATAAAACTCGCGCAGCGTGTTTTATCTCGTTTCATACAGTTTGTGGCACAATTATCACATCGTGTTTTACCGGAGAATCTATGAAAGTACGTAGAGAGAAGTTTCTGCAAAGGCTGGCAAAATTAATCGTCGGGAGAGACCTGGATCTTTCTGCAGACAAGGATCCCCGCCTTAAGTCTGATATCCTCAAAAACAGCATATTTTACAGCATCACCGCGTGTATTCTTCTCTGCATACTCGCACTGATCGGAGTGATCGGCTCTGTTTTATCCTTAGACAAGGGCTATGTGCTCTCCGGTGTCAACGCCACCTCTGCCTACCTTATCCTGTTTCTGACCAACGTTGTCTTCCTGCGGCTGGTGCTGTATGAGCAGAAAAGGCCCGGGGATGATATCACACGCGGTCATGCCGCGCTGATCTTCCATCTCTTCTGCGGCATCAACATGATTCTGTCAAGTATGACCTTTTTTACCACTCAGAAGAACAGCAGTTTTTTCTTTGAATACATTCTTGTCACGATCATCGTCTATCTGCTGCCGCTCTCGGATATTCCGTCTTTTATCCGGAATGCCGCGATCAACATTGTGTCGATGATCTTTGTTCTGTGCTTCCTGCATCATAATATTGCGTGGCAGGATCTGGTCGATATCATTGCCCTGCATCTGATCTGCGGCTTTGTCAACTGGGTCCGTTGGATTTCCTTTCTTCATACAGAAGGCATGCTGTTCTCCATTGAGAGCAAGAGGGATCTCTATTACACCAAGAGCAGGACAGACGCGCTTACCACCCTTCTTAACCGCTATGCGCTGCGGAAGGATTTTCCCGGCTACATCAACCAGAAGCTGTCTCTGGCACTGATCGATCTGGATTCCTTCAAGCAATACAACGACAATTACGGTCATGAATACGGGGACAAGGTGCTCGAGAAGACCGGGAAAAAACTCAGACATGTTTTTCATGATTACGAGGATCGCTGCTATCGATATGGCGGAGATGAGTTTCTGATCATCTCCAGGGACAATGCCCAGTCGTTCAGCCAGAAACTCCGCGAGTTCCAGAATTCCTGCGCGGAAACCGGGGATGATCACCCCTTTACCTGCAGCATCGGATATTGTGTCGGTATTCCTCATGCGGAATCCGATCTGCGCGCTCTGATAAAAATCGCCGACAATTACCTCTATAAGGCAAAAAGCGACGGAAAAGGCACGATGCAGGGGACGCTGTCTCTGGTCAATGCCTCGATCCGGATGATGACAGACCAGCTTCTATCCCCAGCTGCCATAAAAAACACGGATGACGCCGTAAAATTTTTCACCCAGAATAAAATGGCAGGCAAATCATGGTCAATTGCCTATCTGAACGTCAACCGTTTTGCGGAAATCAATGAAACCATTGGCACCCGGAACGGACAAATCATCCTTCAGGCCATTCTTAATACACTCCTGCGGAATTTTCCCGACTCGATCCTCTTCACCCGCGAGCTGGATCATTTTGTACTGTATGCGACAGTCCCGGATTCTGAATTCACGGACCGGATCCGAAAAGTTCAGTCCGACGTCGCCGCTCTGGAAAGCAGCCGGGTTGTCATTCTCCGTGCCGGAATTTATCACCATCACGATACTGACGCTCCTGCAGACTTCATCACCGGTATGTACAACGCGAGATATGCGGCAAATCAGGCATATAATGTCACCTCAGGCGACAACTATCTCTGCATCTACGATGCAGTACTGGAGCAGAAACGTGCGAGGGAAAACTTTGTACACAACAATTTCATCGCTGCCTTGGAGGCAGGCCATTTTGTTCCGTACTACCAGCCGATCGTCGGATCCCTTTCCGGAACCACCTGCGGATTTGAGGCACTGAGCCGGTGGATCGATCCGGAGAAGGGCATGATTTCTCCCGCTGATTATGTTCCTTACCTGGAAGAAAGCTTCGAGGCTTACCGTCTCGATCTGTACCTTCTGGAACAGGTGTGCAGGGATATCCGGAAATACAGCGATAAGTTCCCGAGAAAGCTTTTTGTCAATGTTAATCTGTCTCAGACCGATTTCAAAATCATGAATATGCCGGAGGAAATCGAGCGCATTGTCTCGCGTTATGAGATCCCAAGGGAACAGATTCAGTTCGAGATCACGGAATCCGCCTTCGCGGAGACAAATCTGATTCATGATGCCGTGAAGCAGCTGAACGAGCACGGCTACCGGGTGTGGATGGATGATTTCGGTGTCGGAGAATCTTCTCTGTCCGCCTTCCATAATTATGAGGTCCAGGGCGTGAAGATTGACCAGTCCTTCTTCCGGGATCTCTCGAATCAGCGAACCAAAATCATCATTCAAAGCATCGTTGATCTCTGCCATGAGACCGGCAGCATGATGATCGCGGAGGGAATTGAAACCAGAGAACAGCTCTGGTATGCACAGCAATGGGGTATGAACTTCATTCAGGGCTTTTTCTTCAGCAGACCGATCCCGCTCAAGGATCTGATTGGCAGTCCTTTCGTCAGCAACGTTACAGACGAAGATACGGACCGCTTCTATCAGACCATGGCTGAGGTGAGTCTCGTGAATAATTTGCCTTTCCGCTATCAGAATCCGCAGAATCATCAGCCTCTTCTTCTGGCAAGAGCCGTCATTGTCCTCAATCCGGATCAACAGCTGGCACTCCTCCGCATCGACAAGGATATGCAGGATCTGCTGAAGGACTCTGTGATCGCCGTGAACAAATATCAGTACTCCCTCAGGCAGGATTTCAGTCTTTATGCGATCCTGACTGACGTGATCCGCAAAGTCGACGCGAAGCATCCGGCCTTTGATTTCAGCGTCGAGCTCAATAATCAGAAGTATCACGCAATGCTCAGCTTTCTCGCAGAAAAAAGCAATGGCGAAATGGCAGGTTTTCTGCTGACCCTTGCCAATTTCGTCATTGCTCCATAAATCCCGGAATTATCATATTCCGGGATCATTATGTTCCGGAATCACGCTTCCGGGGATCATCTCTTCCCGGAGTCATGCTTCCTTAAATTATTTCTTCTTCAGATGCTTCAGCGCCGTCACGCCTGCCGCAACCGCGACAGCCGCTCCGACAGCCTTGGTGACCGCGCTGTTCTTCACGTCTTCCACCGCCTCGGCAGCCTTCTTCTTGTCGATCACCGGTTCAAAGTCCTTTTCCTCTGCCGCTCCGAGACGGATCAGAAGCGTCTCCAGATCCGTGTTGCGCGCGAGCTTCAGAGCGCCCATGATGGCCGCCTTCTCACCTGCCCCGATCGGCCAGTCCTTAATCATCTTGCCGTCGTTCATCTTCACACCTGCAGTGATCAGATCGCGGATATCATAAATGGATCCCCACACCTCCGGAACTCCCCGGTCTACCTTGCAGAGGGTATAGACCGCTTCCATACCTGTGCGGATGGAGTATTCTGTCGTGAATACCGTATCCCGCGGAGTCTCCGCATACTGTCCGAGGAAGGCCAGATTCACGGATCCCTCCGGAACCACGAGCGGACGATCGCCATACTTTCTCGGCTCAAAGAAACTCGTTACGTAAGGCATCATGCATGGGGTGGTGTTGCACTCCTTGTCCGCAAGCTCATCGATATGATCTGCAGGAATTCCGAGATGATACAGCCACTCCGCACAGAGCTCACGGCCGCTGCACATGAACATCGGCTTCTGGACATAGTCGCCGCAGTCATCCCAGCAGTTCAGTCCGTAAACCCAGATCAGGCAGTGATCATCCGGCTGATCCTGGAACTGACCCTGGCGGTTGATTGTCCAGCTGATGAGCCAGCTGGAATCCTTCGCTGTCACGATTCCGCCGGTTACTACCTTTCCGGAGAGCGGATCTCTGTGGCAGATCTTCTCGATGGCCTCCAGAATCTCCTTGTTCGCCGTATCCACCGTCCAGGACTCCCAGCTGGTCTCCTTGATGTCCCGGAAGAATACGTCCGGATGACCGAAGGCGTCATCCTGAGCCGCCAGCTTCTTCCACAGCTCCACAGACGGGCCCTGTCCGTTCTCGATCTGAATCTCAGGCGCATGCGTCTGATCGCCGTAGGCAGAACCGTCGCCCTGCGAACCGTTTGTCACAAAGACCAGATCATCCTCAGTCAGATCAATGGCCTTATCCTCTCCGTCCTGTGTGTACTCCAGTCTGACAGCCTGTTTTCGCGAAGGCTTGCAGTCGCAGACAATATTCGTCACCTGTGTATTGTACTGGATCACCGCGCCGGCATCCTGGATATACTTCACCATCGGAAGGATCATCGACTCATACTGATTGTATCGTGTGAAGTGCAGCGCACTCAGATCCGGGAGTCCGTCGATGTGATGGACATAGCGCTGCATGTACTTCTTCATCTCGAGAGCACTGTGCCATTTCTCAAACGCGAACATGGTCTGCCAGTAGATCCAGAAGTTTGTCCGGTAAAAATCATCATCAAACATATCGTCGATGGTCTTGTCCGCCAGCTCCTCATCGCTGGCAAACATCAGCTTCAGCAGCTGCTTCTCCGCGTTCTTGTTCAGGTCATACTTCCGATCCGTGTGAGCATCCTGTCCCTGCTTCTCCGTTACACGGCAGAGGGAATAGTTCGGATCCTCCTTGTTCAGCTTGTAATACTCCGAAAAAATCGTTTCTCCGGGATTGACAATGGAGGGAATGGACCGGAACAGATCCCACATACATTCAAAATGATTATCCATCTCACGGCCGCCGCGCATGATGTATCCCTTCTGCGGGTCATGCAGACCGTCGCACGAACCTCCCGCAAGCGGAAGTGACTCGAACAGGGTGATATTCTCTCCCGGCATCTGTGCGTCCCGGATCAGATAACATGCAGCCGAAAGGCCTCCAAGGCCTGTTCCTATAATATACGCATGTTTCTTCTCAATTCCTTCCGGTTTCTCAGGTGTCGCAAATGCTTCATAATTTCCACTGCTGTAATACATGGCATGTACCTCCTGCATAACTGACCATCAGTCATTTTCGGATTCAGAATACAACAAAATAAATTCCCCGTCAAGAAAAACGGGGAATTTGACAGAAATTTTATACTTTTTAGAATCAGATAATCATTCAATTACGCCCGCGTTCTGCACCTTTTTGTCCTGATACAGAACTTCATCGGCGCGCTTTTTCACATCGATGATCTGCTCCCTCGGATCTGTGCACGAAGCATATCCGACAGAAACAGTAAGCGGAAAGGCAAATCGCCAGGAAGGAGAAGTAAAAAGGCTCATACGCTTCCGCGAAATGATACTGCATCGATATGTTCATGCATTCTCCACTGCTTCGCCTTCATCTCCATCCGCGTCAGTCTTGCTGAGCATTGAATGACCACTTATCACAGCTCCGATCATAAACAGCAGCGTAAGACATCCAAAGCAGCCATGTACCTTTCGGATCGGCTTGCAGATTCCGGAAAAGAACGTCAACAGCATACATACCAGTGCAAGAATTCCAAATTGCTTGTGTTTCTCCATGACAATACCTCCAGTGTAGAATGTACTGTATGCGATTGCGAATGCCTGTGGATTGCGAGAGTGCGAAGCACGGAGCAATCCGCAGCTTATACATTATGTGGCACTATATATCGCACAGTGGTTACCGGCTGCAAGAATTATAACACAAATAACGATTAAATACACTGAACTTTTTGTGACCCGTCCTCAATCCTGACGCATCATATTACCGTTCACGCACCACCAGAACGGCTAAGATTGTACCGTACCTTTGCCGGAGCATCCCCTTGCCGTTAAAAGTTTATCCGTTTAAATTCCTGCCACATATTACAATTCAGGTATATTTATTTTACATTTCTCGAATCTCCTGTCTTTTTTCTCTTTTCGTGGTAAAATTCTTGTAGCCATATATCGTTCTAATATATGCATCGCGAGCCCTGCATCGTTCATGCCGGGTGATTTAGAAAGGGAGGAGAACTTTATGAAAAGAAAACTAGTTGTAGCAGCACTTGCCCTGTCAATCGCAATGAGTACGGTGACGGTACAGGCAGCAGATTTTGACCTCGGCAGCGCGCCCGGGTCCACGGGCTTCGATATCACAATTGTCGGGGCGGGAAATCCGGCTGACTCCGACAACACGGCGGACGCACCTGCCCAGGCAGGGACGAATGAAGAATCTGATACCGAGGGGCTAACCGGAACGGACGATGTGACAGAATCAAACCTCGATCCGGATGAGCTCTATCCGGAAGGCACCCCAGAGGAAGCGAAAGCCGCGAGACTTGCCTCTGCGAGATTTTTGCTGGGTTCCGTCGGTCTGTTTGATTATTATCATTCCACCGATGCCCTGAATGCCATCTTTAATAGCACTTATGCGTCCTCCACCACACCAGGTGCATATGGCGACGCCACCGATATGAACAATGTATACAACAGCCTTCAATTCATTGACGAGTGCAATGCTCTCCGCGCTAAGCACGGTCTTTCCGCTCTGAAGGTGACCGACGTTCTGATGGCCTGTGAGGAGGCAGATGTCAACTGGTCCAAGGACAACCTGCAGCACGCGATGCAGTTTAATATGGGGGAGAATCTTTCCTGGGGATATCCCGATCCCTTCACCGGATGGTATGACCAGGAGAAGGCGGCATATGATTCCGGAGTCACCGATCAGCAGCAAATCGGTCATTACCTGAATATCATCGATCCCTCCTATACCACAACCGGTTTTGCGATCACGCAGCTTGGATCCAATCCCTATGGCGTAACGATGGGACAGTCTTTTCACTGGGCCGGTGAATCCGACGCTTATACCACGGACGAGTACAGAAACAGAATCAGTGCCTACGCGAATTACCTTTCCGAAACACTCTTTGAGGATGTGCCGAACCTGAACAGCTATTACTTTGATTCCGTATACTGGGCGCGTGAGAAGAGTATCACAAACGGCATAGGCAACAATCTTTATGGCCCTGACAATAACTGCTCTCGCGGTCAGATGGTTCTGTTCCTCTATAATATGAAAGGTAAGCCATCCATTTCAACCCCGGCCTCCTTCAAAGACGTTTCCTCCACCGACTACTACGCAACTGCCGTTTCATGGGCAGCGGAGAATGAAATAACCTCGGGAAGCGGCAACGGGAAGTTCAGCCCGAAAAACCCCTGCACCAGAGCTCAGATGGTACAGTTCCTCTACAACCTGGCGGGAAGACCCGAAGTGACGACGTCTGAACCCGGCTTCTCAGATGTTTCCTCTGACAACATCTATGCACGTGCGATCGCCTGGGCGAAGGACAACAACATCACAAGCGGAACCGGCAACGGCAAATTCAGTCCGAACGTAAGCTGCAAGCGCGGACAGATGGCAGTATTTCTGAAGAACTACGCCGACAATATCGGAATCTGACAACGGTTTCCTATGGAAAACAGATGCAAGAAACAGGGGCAGGATATTTCCTGCCCCTGCTCAATTCATACGAATCAATACAAATGATTATCTACGCCGGATCCATCATACGGCGGAAGACACGCCCTAAGAATTCCGAATCTTCCTTTATTCTACCGCCTTGAGCGACTCGGCCATGTTGATACGGCGAATCTGCCGCCGCATCAGAACGTTCACGATCACCGCAAACAGCACCGTAATGATAAGTGCCAGCACACAGCTGAACGGCCGCACCGCAATCTGATACGTCATATTGTCGAGCAGAATCCGGCTCACCACCATATGTGTACAGAGAATCCCCAGCGGAATTCCCAGAAGCCCCGCAATAAAAGAAAGCACCAGATTTTCCCTGAGCACATAGAAGCGCACCTCTCCGGGGGTGAACCCCAGCACCTCGACCGTTGCGATCTCACGGCTCCGCTCCTCAAGGTTGATGTTGGTCAGATTAAAGATCACGATGAAGGACAGCGCTCCGGCAAAGGCAATGAGCAGCCAGATGATATAATTCAGGCAGGCGACAGATCCGTCCACCTTGGCCCGGCTCTCGGAGAGCCTTGTGATACCGGTCACACCGGTTATCATCCCCAGTTTCTCGCTCAGAGACTGCTCCTGTCCGGCAGAAAGATTCCTCGTGCAGATCAGCAGCGTGTTCGGGCCTGCCTCTCCGAAGAGATCCTCACCTGTTTTTTGCGAAGTCAGAATAAAATTTCCAATGTAGTTGACAAAGGTGTGTCCCGCCCGCAGCGTCTGTCCGGAAGCCGTAAATTTCGTTCCCACTGACAGGCCGAGCTTCTCGGAGAGCCGCCTGGAAACAAGCGCCGAACCATCCTCCGGCACGACCAGCGTTCCGCCGTCCGACACATCTGACAGCTTCCAGAAGCCGGACAGGTCCGCCCTGTCCGCGAAGGCGTAAAGACTGACCGAGCTCATGGAAGAGGTTTTCGACGAAACATCCAGAACCTTGCTGAAGGCTGGCAGAACCTTTGTGACGTCCTTCTCTTCTTCTACCTCCTTCATAATGTCCGTCAGAGACCTCTGAGCTGTATCGATCGCGCATTCAAGCTGATAGGTCTGAATTCCGTCATACTGCTGACTTCCGACATGAACCATCGAGTCCCGGACCCCAAACGCAGTGACCACCAGAGCGCCCGAACAGCCGACACCCACCAGCATCATAATCATCCGGATCTTATACCGAAGCATATTCCGGAGCGTCGCCTTTCGGAGAAATGACAGCCTCCTCCAGACCGGCGTGCAGTACTCAAGCAGAATCCGCTTTCCAGGTTTCGTCGACCTCGGACGGATCAGCGATGCCGGCGTCTCCCGCATCACCCGCACACAGGCCGCCATAGTGCCGATTCCGATCGACAGAACCGTTACCAGAAGCGTCACGATCGCCAGTCTTCCATCAAAAAGGTACCGGAGCCCGATAAAGTCGTAAAGCGTAGAATATGCCGCCCAGAAACCCCGGGGCAGGAAAAAGGTTCCCGGAAAAAAGCCTCCCGCCCATCCCAGAACAGCGGCACTTAACGCATACCGCATGTACTTTCCGGCAATCGCACCTTCCGAATACCCGAGAGCCTTGAGCGTTCCGATCTGTCCGCGTTCCTCCTCCACCATCCGCAGCATGGTCGTGATGCATACCAGAAGCGCGATTAATATGAAAAACAGCGGGAAGATATCCGCAATCGAATGGATGATCGAGGTGTCGCTCTCAAAGCTCACATACCCCGCGTTCTCGCCGCGGGTGAGCACATATACCTTTGGCGCCGCCACAGCATCTGCCGCAGCCGACATCCCATCCGACGCTGCAGTATTTGCTGCCGGGTCTTCGGACGCTCCCGCTGACATCGCAGCCTGTGCCGCGGCTTCCCGGATCTCAGAGAGAATGCTTTCGTACCGGTTCTCCGAAAGCTCCTTCGCCTCCTCCTTCACGCTGTTCTTATACTTTGCCGTCAGATCCTCATACGCATTCCCGAATATCGCATCCGGCTCCTTCTCTTCACTGTCCGGATTCAGAACGAGATCTGCCCCGGTATAAAAATCCGAGGTGAAATTATCCGGAGGCAGGTAGAGATAACCCGCGCGCTCACCCTTTCCATCGGGAGCGCTTCCTCTGTCGGAAGAAAGAAACAGCGGCGAGTTCACGAGCCCGACAATCGTATAGGTCTTATGGCTGAGAAGATTCCCTGTCTCCGCGTCATTGTCCGAAGAAACCCTGATGGTCTTTCCGATATCGCTCTCCGAGAAGGCTCTATGATCCGCGAGGCATTCGGTATCCTTCCCGGGAAGGCGCCCCGCGTACAGACTCGGAACGTTGATTCTCTCTGGAATCGACAGAACCTGATAATCCCTTGCCGTCCCCGCGAAATCGAAGATCATATCCGCCGTCTTCTCCCCTTCCGCGTCATAAATTCCGGTAACCTCTCCCAGCTTCCCGATATCCTCTTTGGAAAAGCCAAGTGTGGAATAAACTCTGTAATCATACATGTTTGTTGCCGCAAGGTACCGCCCTGCCGCGTCCCACATCTGCTCCTTTGTCACCTTAAGCCCGGAGAGAAAACCCACGGACAGCAGCACAATCAGAAGAATCGCGAAATATCTCTTTTTCTGGGCGAGAATACTGCGGCGCGCCAGCTTCCCGGCCGTCTTCCACTGTCTCACCATTCGAGTTCCTCCGCCTTCTTCGGATGCTCATTCACAGCATCTGCCACAATCCGCCCTGACTGAATTCTGAGAACCCGGTCCGCCATCTGGGCGATCGCGGAATTGTGCGTGATCATCAGCACAGTGGTCCCGTTCTCTCTGCCGAGATCATACAGCATCTTAAGTACCGCCTTGCCGGTCACAAAATCCAGCGCACCTGTCGGTTCATCGCAGAGAAGCATCCTCGGATTCTTCGCAAGCGCTCTGGCAATCGCGACCCGCTGCTGCTCCCCGCCGGAAAGCTGCGCAGGAAAATTTCCTGCCCGCTTCGAAAGACCGACCATGTCCAGAGCTTTTTCTGCCGGAATCGGATGGTCGCAGAGCATCGCCGCAATCTCCACATTCTCAAGAGCGGTCAGACTGGGAATCAGATTGTAGAACTGGAAGACAAAACCCACCTCCCTGCGCCGGTAATCCACAAGTTCCCTTTCCTTCATGGCGGAAACCTCCTGATCGCCAAAGAGGATGGTACCGGAGCTTACCCGGTCCATGCCTCCCAGAAGATTCAGCAGCGTCGTCTTGCCGGCGCCGGAGGCACCCAGAAGGACACAGAACTCTCCTTCCTTCACCGTAAAAGAAACATCAGCGAGGGCATGGACCTGTCCCTCTCCCTTACCATAGGTCTTGTACACATGCTCAAATCGAATCAGTTCCATGGGCACCTCCATCTCAAAAGCCTCAGTCACTCTGATCCATTCGTCATTTACAAGGAGGCGGCAGTTTTGAAAACGCCTGAATCAGCAGTCCCAAACGAATTTTCTATCTTCGGTTGGCTCTGCATTCTTGATGCAGGAAAGAACCTTTTGTTCTTCCGAACCGGGAATCAGCAGAAGATTGAATTCTTTCCATTCAAAGCTTCCTTTTTGATTATCGGCGGTATGCAGCACACGAAAGTAATCGCGGCATACTCCGTCCGGAGCCTTCCGTAACCGTTCAATCATCGTGTCAGGATCAGCAAAAGCCCAGTAACGTTCCCGATCCTCCGGAAAAATCATATGATGGCAAAAGACCTCAAGCCCCTTGCGAAGCGGATCATGGTCCGTGCGGCCGCCTTCAATGCCGAAGTTGTTGAGCACAGTATCCGCAGTATCCTGTTCCGGGTTCAGCACATGGACATCATCAAACAACAGCATAATATCCGATACCGATTTGTAGAGTACTTCACCGATCTTCTGCGTCCGTTCCTCGGTAATATTGACGATAGACAGGAGAAATACGCATCGATTATCCTGTTTAACGATCATTTTTCCATCCAGACGGACAAAAAAAGAATTGTCCGATACATACAGGGAAGCGCTTCCGTCACCCCGAAGCAAATGACCGTAGAACTCCAGCAGTCTGGCATGAAGCGAAGTATTCCTGACATTCAGGACAAATTCCGAATTTTCTCTGTGAACACGTCCGATACTGCGCAGCTGCTCCTTTTCATGTCTGTTGATATACAGATAATGAATATAATCATTTGTTATGTCGTACTCCATGACCGCCCGCGGCACGTCGCTGTCAATCACGCAGGCATCTGCCCGGTCATAGAAGTCCTTCCATTCGATCACTTCCGAAGGCATATTCATATGACGCAGAAATTCCGGCACCTCCTGCATATGCAGCGGCTTCGAGAAATAATACCCCTGCATCATGTCGCATCCGATCTCTTTCAGAAAGTGTGCCTGTTCTTCTGTCTCAACCCCTTCCGCAAGTGTCCGTATGCCCAGATTCTTTGCCATGCTGACGGCACTTTTCATGATTTCCATGGAGGTATGTGTAAAGGACTTCAAAAAGCCCATATCCAGTTTAATCAGATCAAGCGTATAGTCATTCAGAAAGGTCAGGGAAGAATAGCCGCTCCCGAAATCATCCATCCAGATCGCAAATCCCTCGGCCCGAAGCTCTCTGACGACTGACGTCATCTTCTCCTTGTCCGTGACCAGCAGACTCTCGGTAAGCTCCAGCACGATCAGATCGCGGCGAATATTGTACGTATCGCAAACCTTCTTCGCATATGCAGCCATATCCACGTGATCAAAATCCTGTCGTGACAGATTAACCGAAATCGGTCCGACAGGAAGACCCGCGTCGATCCGGTTCCGCTGCAGCTTCGCCACTTTCTTCAGGATAAAGCAATCTAACTTATAGATCAGTCCCTTCTGTTCCAGGATCGGCACAAAGGTCCCCGGCATTAAAAGACCAAATACCGGATCTTCCCAACGGGCAAGCGCCTCGGCACCCGCAAAACTATTCGTTATTGTACGGATAATTGGCTGAAAATAAGGTGTAACCCATCCCTTCGCCAATGCTTCCTCCAGATGTGAAGCAATATACTGATCCATATCATGTGTATCCATATAAAAATATTCCTTTACTGAATTTCATCAATATCTTTCATTCCGCAGCAGTCCTTTTTGAAAAGTCTCATGCTTACGGACTTCACAGTCCAAGAATAACGTTCAAATAATCCTGTCTCTGATCGACGACCGCATACACAATTACTCTTCTTCTATTTTCGTCTATCTTATAGAATATAAGGTCCTTTTCCAGAATAAGGACCTTATATCCTTCGCGTTTCAACACCAGATATCGCGGATCAACTCCTGCAGAGGGATTGTCCCCTAGAGACAGAATACTTTTCTCCATATCGTCCAGTTTTTTCAGCGCAACCTCCGCTCCAAAATTCTGTGCAACATAAAGTATAATGCGCCGGATTCCCTCATCTGCGGTATCTGTTCTTACAATCTCGTACTTTTCCATTAGCGCACCTGAAGCTGCTTCCTCAGATCATCGAATGTTTCCGTAATCGGAGCCACACGACCGTTCTTCACGTCGTCCTCACCTTGTGCCAGAAGCTCCAGCAATTCGATCCGGGCTCTCATATTCTGATATTCTTCATAGGAGATTGAAACGGTATCGCCCCTGCCATTCACTGTAATAATTACTGCCTCTCGGTTCTCCTTGCACTGCTTTGAGATCTCATTGTAATGATTTCGTAGATCAGCCGATGGTCTGATGGATTCCTTCAAAGTCATCATGTCAAACACCTCCCAACAAATCTATATGCAAATTATATCATTGATTACATATATCTTCAACGCCAGTTATCGCATCCGCACCACCGCACAAATACATCTCTTCAACTACAGCTGGGATTTCTCATCTCCGATCTTCCGGTCGTTTCCATTTACACGGATTGTTTACCGTTTACAACCCATCCGAAAAAGGCAAAAAAGAAGACCCCCACAGAAGGGATCTTCCTTAGAAAAGATGATTTAAATTTTTATGCGGGCTGTTTGGTTGCCAGTTCCTTTACTTCGTCAACGGTTAGTCCTGAATATTGAGCTATCTTCTCATAGCTTAAATCTCCGTCTTTGATCATCTCACGAGCCGAACGAACGGCGTTTTCTTTTGAACCTTCAGCTCTTGCTTCATTTCTCATATCTTCCATCGCCTTGCACATAGCCGTCACTCCTTTCTCGTCTTCTTTAAAATATCGGACCCGATCCGCCAACACATGATAATACATGTCCTTTGCTTCGGTACAAGCGAAATCATGCATCAGCTTTCCGAAAGAAGTTTCATCTTTAATCTGTGAGTTCACATAAACGATATGCTCTTCATCTTCAAACGGCTCTCCGGTTTCCGCAATCATGCGCTCAATGTGATAAATCGGAAGACTCTTCCCCAGCACATCATTTTCTGTGATGAAGATCACATAGCTTTCATTAAGCGATTCATATTGTGCTCCCGTCAACTTCCTGAAAAATTAACCCTCAAAGCTGCATGAGCCCTCATTCCTCGTCTAAATCCGATTTTCCGGCAAGGAATTTTATGATCTCGTCGTAGGATCGTGGGCTTGCTTCGATTGCCTTCAGCAATTCCTTCATGAAGCATTCACAGGCATATCGAATGTCAGGAACGAAGTTTTTCCAGTGCCTGGTCTATGGTAAGTCCTTGTGCCGTAATCTCTGCCATTACTTCGTCCACACGCTGTTCATTCAGTTCATCTTCGATCTGCTTTATCTGATCGTCTATTACCTGAAGTTTCTGTGTATACTTTACCTGATCTTCCTTTAACTTTTCCAGTTTGCTCTGCAATACCTCTGAGCGACTGCGACGTGTACGTTTTCCTTCTGCCATGTTATACCCTCCTCCACGCAAAAAATATTCTGTGACTTTTATAAAGAAATTACAGTAGGTATCTCATGAAATTCATATTAACATAAGGGAACAGCCTCTGCCAGACTTAATAAAGGCAATCCTTTATGAATTGACCTCTTCTCAATATTAAATGGTGACGTTTTCCGGATCTTCTTCGATAGAGATATTTCCATGTTCCTATAATGAATAGCAAAGGCCGTCGCGGTGCAGCAGATTGGAAGCAGGAGATACTTTTCTTCAAATAGGGCTTGCAAAAAACATTCTATTCTTTACGCTTTAACTTCAACAAAAGGATATTCCTTTGTCAGATTGTCATTCTCTTCCATCATGCTAAGGAGCCTGCTTGAGCTTCCAGCTGGATGATTTCGTCCTGACTCCCATGCTTCCACTGTTTTATCAGAAACTCCCATGTACTCAGCAAACAACTGCTGAGACATTCCTGTCCTCTTTCGAATCTCCTTTACTTCATTAGCTGTGTACGTTTTTACTGGCGTCACAGAAACAATTCTTCTTTGAAGCTTTCTTTTCCCTTTGGCGTCATCAACAGCTTCCTGAAGGCCACGCATGATGCTGTCATAGATTTCATTCATCCCCATCACCTCCATGTAGTTCTCTTGCCTGTTCTTCTAGCATGGCGATCATCTATGTTGAATCTCTTTTCACTTGTATATAAAAGAATATACCCTATTAGATAGGGTATTGTCAATCAGTACCGATACGTCGGATTGCTGTCCTCTGTGAACTTCCAGATATTTTGCAACTAAAACTCATTTGTGAACTTCCTGGAAAAAGTACCCTAAAGAGCTTTTGACTGTCGAATCAATAGTTGAAGAGAAAGTCATCAAGGTCGATGAGAGCTTCCTTCAGCTCCGGATTCCGTTCGCGCTGAATCAAACTTTCGAGATCAATCGCATCCGCGTCGGTGTCTTCCGCGGAAAGGTCATAGGACATCTCCACCAGCCTTGAGAGAATCTCCGCTTTCTTCGTTTTGTGGGTGAAACAGTATTCCTCAATCAGGATTCTCGAATACTCATGCATCAGCTTCTTCCTCCTCATTCTTCGGAGAGTTTATGAAAGTCAGGATCTCATCAAGGGAATGGGCGCTGCTTTCCAGAGCCTTCAGGATCATATCCCTTTGTTTTGCCCTGCGTATATCATACAGCTTTTTGAGCTCGTCGATCGCCTTTTCATGAGCGATTCGTGTCTTTTCTGCCTTTTTCTCTGCCAGCTCGATCTTCAGTTCCAGTGTTTCAGCCGAATTCCGCCGTGTTCTTGCCATCGTTATGCTCCCTTCTTACTGTCGGATTTTTCCTGCAGGTTTTTTCCTATCTCTTTTGCCTGGTACCGGACATTCCCTTCATCCATGTGAAATGCAGACAGGATCGTTTTCTGCGTTTTCGTAACTGCGTGGTCCAGACGGTATACGCCGTCCAGCTGCCTGATCATGACGATCTTCTCCAGTTCTTTTAAAGCCGCCGGAACCGTCATGTAATTCGGCCGCTTTGCCATTGTCTCACAGCATTCCTTCAGTTCCGTATACAGCCTGCACCGCAGGATCAGTGCAATGAACTGGATAAAAATCTTTGAGGCGAGCGCCTCGTCGGAGCACACGCGCATGCTGGTGTTTCCGAGATAAGATTTATCTGCACGGAACAGCTTCTCGGAAGCGTCCCGGCTCTTATACTTATCCAGTGCCTCTCTTGCTGTCATCTTGTCTGTTGACACGATTGCAAAGTATCCTGCCAATGACAGTTCCAGTTCAACAGCAGATGTGTTTTCTTCTGCCAGCTTCAGCGTTTTTCCATCTTTTTCATAATGAAGATAGAAATGATCATTGACTTCCGGTCCGAACGGGCCGCATTCCTTTCCGACGCACTTGTTAAGATAGTGTTTGAGTCTGCGGATTCTTGCCTTGATTTCCTGCTTCTCTCCGTAAGCACGGCTGTCACTGTAATACAGGTGGACATGCTTTTTCTTTTCGTCTCCTTCAAACAATACGCATTCCACACTCGTTCCGTAGACATCATACCGGTCGATGTAATGGATTCGTTTGCCTTCAAATGTCCCCTGATTTTTCAGTATGATCCCCCGGATGAAATCTTTCATCCCTTTGATCATGATCAGATAGCTGTATCCATGCCTCTCGATATACCCAAGGTTTTTCCGGCTGAAGCATCCCCGGTCAAGGATGAAGCCGAGATTCCGGTATCCATAGCCGTATGCCTTATCGATCATGCAGGTAAGCTGGGACATGTCGTTAATACTGCCCGGGTATTCCTCATAAAACAGCGGCTCCCTGTTTGCCGTATCAAAAGCAACGGAATAGTTGAAGATTGGCGTTCCTTGATCCACCTTGGCCTTTCCAAACTCGACGATATCGATGTCACCCGCCTGAGAGTTCTTATTCGTGGAATCATAAGAAATATAGATCCTCTGTCGTTTGCTGCGGGGACTATTCCAGCTGTTCAGAAAGCCCAGGATCTGTTCCGGTTTCAGCGCCTGCAGAAAATCCGACACTTTGGAGTCTGTGTACACCCTCATCCCTGGCGTGAAGAGAGGGTGGCTGTATGCGTGGTCCGGGTAATACTGGGCAGCATTATTCTCACTGAGGATACTGTAACAGGCCAGGTCAAGGACGAAACCGGCGTCCTTCGTATCCATGTGTTTTTCCAGCATTGGCCGGATTTCTGTTTCCGTGATCAGCTTGTGCAGCACAACATAAGACCCGATGCTCAAGTAAGGGCTTCTTGATGAACGATCCACCTCTTCCGGCAGGGCAGCGTCGGGAAAGTATTTCAGGTAATTCTGGTTTGGATACATCTGGTCCGGGGTATCCTTATCCACTTTTCCGATCGATGCTCGTTTCGGATAGGTGATCTGCTTTACCGGATCATAGGTCCGATCATACTCATACTCGATGAACATTTCGCCGCCGCGGTTCTTACGAACGAGCTTTCCGGAAGTCTCCGGAACCGGCACCTTATTGATTTATACTTAAAACTGACCCAGGATTAACGTTCAAAACTGATCCGCCCTCTTCAGAGGATTTTGGTTCGGCACATGAATTCTGTTTCTAAAATTTACATTGAATATTGACCCACCAACAGATAATTCCATACACTCTTCCTGCTACTGAAAATCAGAATAGCAGGAAGGAGAAGGGATGTGTATCACTTGCAACAGTGGGCAGCAGTTCAGGAACTGCATAGAAAAGGAACATCAATCCGAGGGATAGCAAAACAACTTGAGATATCACGGAACACGGTCAGAAAACTTCTGGCTGAAACGGAGGAACCGCACTATCACAGATCGTGTTATCCTTCAAAACTTGATCCGTACAAGGAACAGATACTGGAATGGAGGTGCAGCCCGTACGAATTTAACGGAACAAGAATCTACAGGGAACTTCAGACTCGCGGTTATACCGGTAGCATAGGCCCTGTCTACAGATATCTGCGGCGGATTGATGAAGATATCGATGGCCGGATATCATCCAAAGCAACTGTCCGGATAGAAACACCTCCCGGAGACCAGGCGCAGTTCGACTGGTCTCCCTATCAGATGGAGATCGGCGGACGAATCCGGAAGGTATACTGCTTTTCTCTCATCCTTGCCTGCAGCAGAAAAAAAGCAGTCTGCTTTTCGCTGAAGGATGATGCGGATTCGATTTATGAGGCAATTCAGGAACTGTTTTCCGCTCTTGGAGGTGTTACACTGGAATTGCTGATTGATAATCCGAAGGCGCTTGTGCTGGAGAATAATCCGAAAACCGAAGATGAAATCCGCTACAACCCACATGCGCTTCTGCTTGCCAGACATCTCGGTACAGAGCTGAATGCCTGTCCCTGCTACTGGCCCAGGAAGAAAGGTTATGTAAAGACTTTCGTTATGTAAAGAAATGGCGGCCCAATCCCGTAAATACAATGAATTGAGCCGGGATTTCTTTACATAAAATTTAAGCCCTGTTGAAGTTCTTGAGCCAGTTCTTCAAGTCAGCATTGTTATCCCAGAGAGACTTCTCTTCAGGGACGATCTCCTTACTTGCAGCTTCTATAGCTTTTCTTTTCATCTGCGCGTCAGCACGTGCGTACACCTCGGTCGTGGTAACGCTCGAGTGCCCTAAAAGGTCACGTATGTATATGAGGTCAACGCCTGAGGACAGCAGTTCCATCGCTGTTGTATGGCGCATCTTGTGTGGGCTCAGGTCTTCGGGAACGGATGCATCCCCATTGGCACGCGCCTTACATCCATACTTTTTAAGCACATAGTTAATGCCCTGACGGGTAAAAGGTTTGCCCATGTGGTTCTTGAACAGAGCTTCGTTATAACGCGCATCGCAGTCATACTCCATCAGGGACAGATACTTTTGAATGTGTGGTATGGAAGTTTTGAGGAGTGGCACGTACCGGCCCTTGTATCCTTTGCCATGGATCCTCATCGTACAAGGCTCTGTAAGGGAAAGATCCCTGACCCGGAGTTGTATCAGTTCGGAGACACGAATCCCGGTAGTGTACAGGAGAAGCAGCATCACGTAATCCCTCAACCCGTTCTTTTTACCGGTGTCCACTTGTGCGACGAGAAGCTCCACCCCGTCCGTCTTGAGGTAGGATATTTCACGCTGGATGGTTTTCTTCAGCGGTATTGCAAGAATCCTCTGGTACTCGTCAAGATAGTCGGGAAACTCGTACTTCAGGTAATGCACAAAACCTTTCATTGCAGCAAGGCGGTAGTTTCTGGTTGCCGGAGAGTTACCCCTCTCGCTTTCCAACCAGCCGAGAAAGCCGCGTATGTTGTCACGCGTGAAATCGGCGATGACCATTTTTTCAGGAGGCATGCCTTTTGTCTCCATGTATTCGAGAAAAAGGATAAACGCATACCGGTATGAATCAATAGTTTGCGGCGAGCTGCCGCGCTCGTTGGGAAGGTAATGCGTGAAATATTTCCCAAGGTGGGTCGCGAAGTCAGTGTTCTTCATCAACGTCACCTCCGCCGAAAATCCGCTCTGCCGTGTCGCGGAACTTCTCCTCAATGTAAGGAAACATCTGCAGCGTGAGACGGACATACTTTTCCGTCGCAAAAATAGTCTTGTGTCCAAGGTATGCCGAAAGTATCGGCAATGCTACGTACATGTCCAGCCCGGAGTCGGTCAACTGCTTGAACGAATACACAGCCATGTGGTGCCGCCAGTCATGGATGCGCGGGCCCTCCCCACCGCCCACATATGGGATCCCTGCCTGGCGGAGGAATGCCCTGTGGTTTTCGTACACCGATTTTTCATCCATCCGGCCGCCGTTGGCATTTGTGAAAATATAGTCATCGTCAGCCAGCATATAGAAACAGCGGTTCGCATAGACATTAAGCAGACTCAGCAGGTCGTCACCGCAGACAACGTATCTTTGCTTGTTGTTCTTGGACTCGTTGAGCTTTATTATGCCCTTGTCAAGGTCGACATCCTCCTTTTTGATGCCGAGGGTCTCGTTGATACGCGTGCCACAGCAATACAGGATTCGGAAAAGCACGGGGTACTGCAACGCCTCCTTCCTGTTTACGGTGTTAGAATAGCCGTCAACCGCCCGAAAATAACGTGCAGTTTCGTCGTCCGTGTAAACGTGGGGCTGGAAATCTGTCCCTTTGTACTTCACGTCGCGAACCAAGTACACGTTGTACCCCTTGAGGCTCAGGTATGACAGGAAATGCTTGCTGGCGTTCACCCGTGAATAATGGGTTGTGTGGGATTCATTTTCACGCCGTTCAAGCCATGCTGATGCGTCCCTCACCGTGAAGACTGGGTCCATAATGCCCTGCGCATTGCAGAACCTGTCAAATGAAATCATATGGGCACGGAAACTTTTTTCGCCATATCCGGCAGCAACTTTGTC
Source organism: Bilifractor sp. LCP21S3_F8 (assembly GCF_052117805.1). Taxonomy (NCBI): domain Bacteria; kingdom Bacillati; phylum Bacillota; class Clostridia; order Lachnospirales; family Lachnospiraceae; genus Bilifractor; species Bilifractor sp. LCP21S3_F8. The sequence continues at coordinate 45,195 of NZ_JBQKIK010000021.1, forward strand.
GCCAATATATGCCTCAATCTCTTTTGCAAAAACGGAGGAGAATTCATATCTTGCCATATGACACCTCCTCACTATACAAAGACGAATGAAGCGGCGGCATGGGCAGTGCACAAGCTTTGAGTTTGTCATAGTCTACGGAAACGTACAATTTTGTCGTTTCCGTCCGCTGATGTCCCATTACAGTGCTTATGATCGGCAATGCGACGTTCTTCTTTAAGAGGTTCGTCGCAAGGCTATGACGCATCGCATGCGGACCATGTTTTTTCCTTGTCCACCCTGCGATGTCAGCGCGCCGCAGATACTTCGCCACGATTGAGTGAATCGTAGGAGATGACAGGGGCGTCCCCAGGTTCACTCCCATGTGCGAGACGATGATCTCCGGCACATGCGATTTTGGCCTGCCGTGCTTCAGGTAGTCGATGATTGCGTTTCCAACCGAGGACAGGAGCGGGAACTCAACCGGCACATCCGTTTTATGCTGGTCGAACCTTATGACATTGTCATCCCAGTCAACCTGGTCAAACCGGAACAGCGTGACATCCTTTGCCCTCCATCCGTACTCGCTCACAAGAAGAAGCACAAGATAATCCCGCTTCCCAATGGCTGACGCGCGCTCTACGGAATCAATCATGCTTCGTATTTCCTGTTCTTCATAGGACGTCGGAAGCTTGCTGTTTTTACGGTAGTTGTCCTTAAGGACATAGACCGAGCAGTCCCTGCCATACTTCCCGGTATCAAAGACGTATCTGAGGAAGCCTCGTACCACGTTGGCGCAGTTGTGCCTCGAAGACAGTGAGTATTTCCTTTTCTTAAAGAATGCTTCCACTTCTTCAATGGACAGGCTGTCAAACCACATGTTAGCATCGTCCATGTACTTGCTGAAATCAAAAAGATATATTCGCTTATTGTCCAGCGTCTTTTGGGCAAGTGCCAGTTCAATGCCGCAGTACTCAAGGTAGTCGAATGCAATCTTTCCGACCGCGCCGTCAAACGAGTACTCGACTTTGGGGCTGCGGAATTCAAACTCGCCACATTTTTGATACGAGATCAGCATCCGGATTGCCCGGAATCCCTCACGTATCGCGATGGGAGGCTTTGGAGGAAGCAGGTGCGCCCCATACACGGATTTGAGATATCTGTTGCCGACATCCTCATTGAATTCCGTGATTCCCTGTTCCCCTATCCATGTCCGCAGTTTCTCCCAGTAAGATAAAATGCGGGCATAGTAGGAACCCATGTATTCCCTGTGACGGAGTTCCTCTTCACATAAGGCAACCAGTGCTTCAAAATCTTTCACCATATATCATCACCGTCCTTTCTTTTTATGGTGTGGATATATGGTCACATGTGAATTATTTTATGTAAAGAAATCCCGGCTCAATTCATTGTATTTACGGGATTGGGCCGCCATTTCTTTACATAACGAAAGTCTTTACATAACCTTTGGATTTTCCGCTTCTTACAGGCGCATATCCGATGTGAATACCAAGTTTTGCCAGGGACAGTTTCAGCTGTTTGGCTACATACTGGGAACCATTGTCAAAGTATGCCCGGTCAAACTTACCGGCACGCAGAAGCACTGTATGAAAAGTATCTTCAACGATAGTTTCCTCACAGTTATCATAAAACTTCGATGCGATCACAAAACGTGAATGGTCATCGATGGCAGAAGAAAGATAGGTCTGTACCTTTGCACCATTCTTACCAATCGGCAGCTTTGGCCCATATTTAATATCGCCCTGGATCAGCATCATTCTGTGTGGCTTGCAAAACCGCTTGGATGAGCTCTCGCGTGCCTCCTTGTAGGTCTTCAGATGTTTAGCTCCAAAACCTGCCTTGTACAGATGGCGTTCCAGTGTTGAACGTTTCAATACCCCCGGTGCGATACGATGTTCCAGTTCCAGGATCAGAATTATCTGGGATACAGATCTCTCAGGTACTTCCCGTCTTAACTGGATTGCTTCATCTACAAGCTCATCGAAGTTATCCGGCAGGGCCTGTGATCGGCGTTTTTCCCGGTTCATCGGCCTCAGCCCGTTAAATGCCTGATCCTTAAATGCTTTTTCGTAGCGGTATAACGAACGGATCGTCATGTCGTTGACTTCTGCAATCTGTTTCCGAAGGGCAACACGTTTGGCGTTATCCAGATCCTCCTGTAACAGTGGAGCGATCAACGTATAGCGGCGCAGCGCCTCGTTATCCTGCCATTCTTTGTTTATCGTCATAAATAGTAACCTCCTTATGAGATCACTATACAGAGCATGATTATGACAGTATAAGAAAAGTAGGTGCACGAGGTTCAATAATAAACCGGCAGCAGAAACCCGCCACTGTTATAAACGGACCGGATGATCTGTTCCAGCCAGCATGGGGATCTATGGCGTATGGATTCGAGCAATGGTACCTGTGAATACAATACCTCCTGATCGTAATCAGAAAGCTCATAAGCAACAGAGCGCAGATATCCCTCGATGCGTTCCAGGTTTCCTGTAAACCAGCGAATCCAGAGCAGCATGGTATACACACATGGGTAGTCTTCTGAATCAAGGTCATCAGAAGTAACTACTCCGTCGATCACACCTGAAATGGCTTCGGCTTCGTAGTGCTTGTACGGCACCAGGCAGTCCGGCAGTTCATTATGATAGCGGCCACAGCCAGAGCATCGAAATCTACGGATCATGAGCCACTGCCTGCTTCCGCCCTCGGATTTCAGAATTCTGGGCTTCCTGTCGCGATAAACCAGTCTGGCCCGGCAGACAGGGCATGGAGGAGGTGTACCATTGCTCTCAACATAAAAAATCTTTATCCTCATTGTGAACAATAGCAAAGTCTGATACACTGAACATGGTTGTAAAACCAGGGTCCAGAGTACACGACGTCGCGGGAGGGTGTTCTGGACCTTTCCTTTTATTTACTAAAAGACAGTATACAGAGCAACTCCGTGACACACAAGGGGAGCAACTATTGGACATGCTGAGAAGTCAGCAACAATTTGTGCAGAAACGTGTTTTGTAAAGGATTTATACATTACGTATTTTTTTAACATTCATAGATATTTTTTTTATATTTGTACACATTTCATTATAAGTGTCATTTTCAATAATATTGTTGGTTACCATCCAACTCCCACCACAAGCCAGAATATGTTCGTTTTTTAAATATGCATCCATATTGCTAAAATTAATTCCTCCAGTTGGAATGAATTTTACATTATGGTAAGGAGCTGCTAATGCATTTATCATGGCAATACCCCCTGATAATTCTGCAGGAAAAAATTTTACCACATCCAGCCCCAATTCCAGTGCCTGCTCAATTTCACTAGGGGTTTGAATCCCTGGTAACACAGGAATATTTTTTTTTAGACAATATTTTACCGTCTTAGGGTTTAAACCCGGGCTAACAATGAACTTGGCTCCAGCACTAATTGCCAGATCAACTTGTTCCGTTGTTAAAACTGTTCCTGCTCCAATCAGCATATCAGGATGCCGATTAATCATTATTTGAATGATGTCAGCTGCAACTTCAGTACGAAAAGTAATTTCCGCACATGGTAGTCCTCCATCATATAGTGCATCTGATAGCATCGACATCTTACTAGTATTTCGAGTGGCAACGACAGGGATAACACCTATTTTATAAAAAGTTTTAAAAAAATCATCCATATTATACTTCCAATTTCTTAGCCAAACATTCCTATTATCATGACAGTAAATCTATAATCTAACATTGAATACTTATCATATAGGATGTTTGGAGAGATATACTTCTTTAATTTCAATTTTGCCAGTTTATAATATTACAAATAGAATATTCACTGTATGGCAATTTGTGGGGTGTTTTGTATGAAACACTCAAGTTCCTTTTTAGATGGAAGACCCTCATTATCGCCAAATACTGTTAACATTTTTGCGCCCAACGCATTACCTCGAACAACAGCATCGTAAATACGCATTTGTTCTAAGAGTCCTGTAATAATACCTGTCGCAAAAGCATCACCAGCCCCGACAGTATCAACAATGTTATCTACTTTAAATCCTGGAACATGTTCACCAATCCCTGTTGCAGTTTTATAGTATGCGCCGTTGCCTCCGCATTTTACGATGACAGCTTTTCTCACTCCATTAGCCAAATAATATTCTGCTATCTCTTCTGCGGATTCTTTTCCACATAATAACTTACCTTCTGCTATTCCTGGTAAAAAATAATCTGCCTTAGAAGCAAGGAGATTAATTTTATATCTCATTTTATCTTCATCATCCCACAGACTCTTTCGAATATTTGGATCAAAAATTATCTGCAATGGAATATTATTATTATGGATTTTTTCTATCAGAAACAGCGATGCATTAAATGTTTCTTCTGATAGCGCAGCTGTTATACCGGTCAAATGCAGAATTTTGAAATCATTTAAAGAAAATGTATCTAATTCTTTGATGCTAATATGGGATGCAGCAGAATTTTTTCGCATATAATATACACTTGGATCGCCAACATCGACCTTTGTTTTAAAATATGTTCCAGTCAAAAAATCTTCTGTGATGCTTATATGCTTCCAATCAATATCTTCATCTTTGATTTTTTTTAGAATGTAGTCACCTGCAAAATCCGATCCCAATTTTGTATAATAGGTGGCAGAATGACCTAATCTTCTTACGCCAATTGCAACATTTAGTTCTGCACCAGCTACGCCTTTAGAAAAATTCTTTACGGAGGAAAAATCTCCAATTTCGTGTGGAATCCACACCACCATTGGTTCTCCAAATGTTAATAATTCAGTCAATATGATTCCTCCTCCGCTGTTTTATTAAGCGATTTTATAAAGAAAATGTTCTACCTGTTATTCTCCGTAACATTCCTTTGCTTTTTTATATTCTTCTGTCCAATCAAGATTTTTATATTTGACTGCTCTTTCATCCACATTAATAAATTCCACGAGTTTATCAAGAACTGAGGTTGGCCATACGTCAACATCAATATCTGCCGTATTATAAATATTTCTCTTTATCATTTCAAAGCCAAATAAGTCTTTGCAGTGTGTTTTTTCAGCGGCATCAATAACTCGCCTAACCATGTGTGCAGGAATAAAAATAACCCCTTCTTTATAGGCGAAAACGATATCACCAGGTAGACAAACAGCTCCACCAATACGCACTGGTGTATTAAAACCATTCATAACAAAATCTTTTATTGGCGTAGGATCATATCCTCTATAATAGATCTGAATGTTGTCAATCTTATCTATCTGCTCTATATCTCGAATTCCTCCCCATATTACAGCTCCTCCATTTTTGGTTCGGTTAGCTATCGCAGTAGACAAATTTCCACCAACAAATGTTCCTTGGAAAATCTTGTCATAGAAATCAATAACAATTACATCTCCTTCTACCAGCGTATCAACAACCCATAAATTATGTGTTCCCCGTCTTCCTTCGGAATGCCCAATATTTTCAACTGTTTCGAACAGATCCGGTCTTGCTGGAATATATGCAGCAGTCACAGCTCTACCAACAAGTTTAGTATTTTGTTTCATTCTAAAAAAGTGTGATTCAAACTGATTAACATAACCTGATTCGTATAAGGGCTGCCAAATCTCCTCCAGCGTCATAGAACGCAATATTTCCAAATCCTCATTGGGCACCTTGGGTCTTCCATCTGGGAATCTCTCTCCTGTCCATTTTGATGTTATTTGGATAATATCTTCTTTTACATTAAAATGCATTGCTTTCTACCTCCCCATTAACTCCAGCAACGATCATGTGAGTACTCATAATTCCATTCATCAGTAGGTGCCCACATATCCTGGTAATCTGGATGAAGATGTTCTTTTAGTACGTCGTCATTTAATTCTGCGATCCCTAAACCAGGTAAATCCGGAACATGAATAAATCCTTTATCAACAATTGGTGCTTTTACTCCGCTTTTCACTATATCATTCCACCATGGTACATCTACAGAGTGGAATTCCTGTGCTAAAAAGTTCTGTGTTGAAGTTGCAACATGAGCGGCTGCCATTGCTGAAATGGGTGTCTCTGCCATATGAATACACATAGCAACGCCATATTCTTCAGCCAAATCTCCCAACTTTTTTAATTCACCTATTCCACCTACAGTTAGAATATCTGGGTGAATAAGGGAAATCCCTCCTGATTCAAGTAATGGTTTGAAATTCTCTTTCAAATATATGTCTTCTCCTGTACAAAGAGGAACAGATGTTGCTGAAGAAATTTTTTTATACAAATGTGCATACTGCCAGGGAATTACATCCTCCATCCATACAATATTGTATTTCTCAATTCTTCTTGCTAACTTGATACAAGCTTCTGGCGTAATGTGTCCTAAATGGTCGATGGCTAATGGGACTTCGAAGCCAATAACATCTCGCACTTCTTTTACATAATTTTCCAGAATATCCAGACCATGCTCAGTGATTTGTACTCCCGTAAAAGGATGTGCAATATTTTGAACATCATACCATTTGTTTCTCTGACACCATGCATCCCTGGTTAATTTTCTTGGAATTGCATTATAGTTTTCTCCAGAATTTTTCAGCTCTTCCACAAATCCCAATGGTGCACTGATAGCTCCGGGTTCATCAAATAGTAAATCTATTCCAAGATCCATCTTGCAGAATGTAAATCCCATTTCAAGACGTTTTTTTAAAGCCATACCCATTTGTTTTCCAGTATGTTTTCCCTCTACATCTGTATCACAATATACTCTGACGCTCTCCCGAACTTTTCCTCCTAGCATCTGATATACTGGTATTCCATATGCTTTTCCTGCAAGATCCCACAGTGCGAGCTCAATGCCACATACTCCACCTCCCTGTCTGGCATGGCCACCAAACTGCTTAATTCTCCGGAAAATTTTATCAATATTGCATGGATTTTCTCCAATAATCCTACTTTTTAATGCAAGCGCATAATTTCTTGATCCACCATCTCTTACTTCTCCATATCCGGTTATGCCTTGGTTAGTATAAATCTTAAGTATCGTACAATGCATAGGTGCATCTACAATATCGCACACCCGCATATCCGTTATCCTAAGATCTGATGGCTTAGAATTTGTATTTACATGATCTAATAATTCTTCATATGTCTTTTCCATAACAGGTCTCCTGATTGTTTTATTTCACGCTACCGTCAGTATTTCCAGATACTAATAGACTTTGAGCAAGAATATAAATAATAGTTACTGGTACTGAAGCTACAACGCAGCCAGCAAGAATTCTTCCCCAATTGATAATATCGCCATATTTCCAACTGGATATTGCGACAGTTGCTGTCATCTGTTTCATACTGGTTGTCATAATCATTGCATATAAATATTCATTCCAAGACATAGTAAATGCAAATGTGGCAACAACGGCTATTCCTGGAAGGGCTATAGGAAGAACAATATATCTTAATGTCTGCATTCTAGTTGCACCATCAATTAATGCAGCTTCCTCCAAAGCATACGGAATTGAATTAAAATAGCTTCGTAACATATAGCAACAATATGGAACAACGAATGTTGGATAAATCACTAACAGCGCCCATTTTGTACCACCTAACCCCAATCCGCTCACAAAAATATACATTGGAATAAATAAAACAGCCGTTGGAAGCAAATAGGATATAATAACACTTGCGCTAAAAAATTTTCTTCCCGGATATTTTAATCTGGTCATTGAATATGATCCAAGAATACTTATCCCCAATCCAATCAAAGTGGTTATTCCAGAAATAATTAAGCTGTTTAATAGGTTTACTTGGAATTTGGCTTCTTTAAAAAGTTCTATATAATGACTTACAGTTGGAGTAAAACCAAACAATGTAGGTCTCGCAACATACATTTCATTATCAACAGTAAATGAGGATTTTATCATCCAATACAAGGGAAAGATTGTCCAAATCAACGCTATTATCAATAAAATATAGGTGATGAACATCCTTATTTTCTTTTTCTTATTTAAATTCATACCATTATTCCTCTGTTACTATGCATCGATCTTTTTCTGAATTTTTTGAAATACAAACATAAGAATAAGGAGAATCGGTATAACAGATACCGCAATTGACAAAGCTCTCCCCAAATAATTTTGAATAAATGCCATATCATATGTATAGGTGGCAATTGTACTAGAAGAATACAGTGGGCCACCTCCTGTAACGAGCCAGACATTTTCAAAATCATTGAACGTCCAAATTGTCGATAATAACGTTGTTACCATCAGAACATTTGCAATGTTGGGTATGGTAATATGAAAAAACTGTTGAAAAATTCCGGCACCATCGATAATGGCTGCTTCATACATTTGTTTATCCAAAGTTTGAAGAACGCCAAGAATGCTAAACATAAAGAAAGGAACACCTCTCCATACATTAACAATCATAGTAGATAATAAGGTCAACTTAGGATCTGACAGCCACGCTATTGGAGTCGAAATTATCCCACTATGTAAAAGCAAACTATTGATGATCCCATATGTTCCGTCATACATCCATCTCCATGTCATTGCAGCAACCATGCCAGGCAAAGCCCATGGAATTAATAGTGCAGTTCTAAAAAATCCCTTTCCTTTTAGATCCTGGTTTAATAATACTGCCCAGAGTAATCCCAGCAGAAATTTGGCAGCAATACATCCACATGTATATACTAATGTATTAAAAAAGGATTTCCAGTATATTTTATCGTGGAAAATTCGTATGTAATTTGCCACACCAACAAATGATGGCTTAGAACCAACAAGTTTATTGGTAAAACTCCAATATACTGCTCTGACAAATGGAATACCGGTAATGGCAAATATGACAAACAGTACAGGAATCACCAAAATAATTCCAAGTCGTCTATCCTTCTTTTGTTGGCTTGCATATTTTGTTATCTGCGTGTTTTTTATTTTCAAACCGAAACCTCTTTTTATAATTTGGGGTGGCTTTTGGCCACCCTCTTTTTACATTCGCATCTATCAGCTGTTATAAACTTCCTTAAATGACTGTTCCAAATCAGCCACTGCATCTTCGGCAGAGGTTCCGTTAACAAGCATTTCCTGTACTGCCTTTACGCAAAGCTGGTTGCTAAAACATGTCATTGCGCGATCATCTGTCGGTGCCGGGTAATACGTTGCAACAGTCTGCTGTGAAGATTCAAGCCATGGCTTGTGAAGATCTTCCTGCCAGAATGGTTTGTCATCAAGCCCATTAATAACTGGCTGCCACATACCATCCATTACCTCAATCATAGATTCATAATTATCCACATCTGAGAAGTAATATTTTACAAACTCTTTAGCAGTATCAACATTCTTGCCTGAAGCAATAATTCCGAAAACGTTGCTTCCACCGAGTGCATATGTTCCTTTGGGTCCAGCAGGATATGCAATAACTTCTGTATTTGCTAACAGATCTGGATCATCCGATTCCATAGATGCAATTACAGATCCAGAATTACAAATAACTCCTGTGGTTTTAGCTAGATACGCCTGATTGTTCCAGTTATCGTCTCCAGTTATTGCATCCTGTGAAATTAACCCTTCATCATAAAGAGATTTAATGTACTCAAATGCAGCCACCGTCTCCGGAGAATTTACAGTAACATTTCCATCTTCGTCTACTGTCTGTCCACCCCAGTCAAGAATAATTGTCCTAACAAAACCTTCAGCATCTCCACCACCTGATGCACCCATTGCAAATCCAAGAGCATAAAAGTTATTGGACGGATCATTGACCTTTTCTGCCTGTTCTTTTAATTCATCCCATGTGGTCGGCATGCTTAAACCGGCTTTTTCCCATACATCTTTTCTAATGTACATACCTGGAGCTGTAAATGCCTGTGGAATCATATATTGCGTTCCATCAAAATCACCAATCAATTTTGCTGCATCAGTAAAATCAATACTATCTACAACATCTGTGACATCTGCTAACTGTTGTAAAGATCCGAACTGGCCAACAAGCGTATTATCTCCAACAATCAAATCAGGTGCATTCCCTGCCTCAATAGCAGCCATTAGCTTTTGTTTCATATCAGCTGCGGGAACATTTACATAATCGACCTCAACATTGTTCTCTTTTGCAAAATTATCAACGACTTGCTTCATCATTGTGCCGTATTCGTCAACATATTCCGCTTTATCCCAAAAGACAAGTTTTTTAGAACTTCCAGACGTTTCAGCAGAAGCCGAACTATCCGTTGTTGATGCTTCGCTTGCAGAAGCAGTTGCCACTGTCGATGTTGTTGATTTACTAGATGCGTTAGAACTGGTTGCTGTCGATCCAGATCCACATCCAGCCAATGTGACACCAAAAACAGATACTGCTGTCAACATTGCAATGACATTCTTTTTCATATTACGCTCCCTCCTTTAAAAGACTACTTCCGATAGGCAACAGCCTTCGTTCACGCTTTTGGATTAAAGGCAGTGGTATCTCCAATTGTTAAATAAAGTGGAATTAGAATATTTGTCCGTTTTTTCCGTTCCTCTTCAGAGTTAATCTTTTTGCACAATTCCTCAAAAGCAATCTCAGCGACCTCTTTTGCCCTCAACTCAACTCTAGTCTGAACAGTTTCATCTAATGGACTACGCTGATAATATTCAATGTTAATATAGGAAAAATCATCAGGAACATGCAATCCGCATTTTTGTGCCGCTAATAACATCATCGGCCTCACATTTGAAGAAATGATAAATGCAGTTGCAGTTTTATCATTAAAAATCTCTTCCCACATATGAAGCAATGTTTCATCGTCAGCATTACGCACTTGATATTTGTGATCATACCGGATGATATTTTCGGGTGGAATGCGCTGTTCCGAACAAATCTCTAAAATACCCTTATCTCTTACTTTGGAAACAACACTATCATCTTTTAATGTTACAAAGCCAATTTTTTCATGATGCAATTGCCGTAAATACTTTATAGAATCTTCTATCGCTTTTTGATGGTCTGACGCCACAAAATTGTAATCGTCAACATTCCATATTTTGCCAACACACATATATGGAATATTTTTGCTTTCAAAATCTCTAAAAAACAAATTGTCTTCAGAAAGATCAAAAACAATATAACCATCGATTAAAGACGAAGAAATCCCATTAAGGTATTTAAAATCATCATCTCTGATGCCGCTCATTGGATATAGCAAAATTCGATAATGCCTTTTTGCTGCAGCTTTCTCAATAGCTCTAAAAACCGTCGGATAGTATAAAGAATCAAAAATACGAACCATATTTCTTGGAATAATTAAGCAGATAGTCCGGCTTTTAGTTTTATTAGCAAGTCTTTGAGCACTTACATTCGGAATATATTCCAATTCCCTCATCGCATTTGAAATTGCCTGTTTAGTTGAATCTGACATTTTCTCGTATCTTGCATTAATATAATTAGAAACTGTCGATTTGGATACACCTGCCCTTAAAGCAACATCCGAAATTGTAACCCTCATATAATCAATCCTCCAGGAATAGTTATATTTAATTGTAATCTCAATATTACCATATTAATGCTATCCTGATCTCAGATTATATGGTAAACCATTACACATATATATAGCAATGGTTTAATGTAATTATTTTTAGTTTTTGGTAAACCGGTTTACTTATAAATGTATTGTACTACTTTTACACAAAATGTCTATTGAGCTTTTTATCCAAAAATAACTTCCTGTTTATATATAATTATGCCAAACATCTCTTAACAGGACATTCCGTGCAGATTGTCGGGCTAAACGGACATCTGTGCCATATTCGGCGGACAGTCTGAGACACAATTAGCGGACAAGTAAGGACACATTAACCGGACAATAGATCTTCAGATATAATAAGCGCATCTCCTTAAAATGGAGAAATATTATATCTGGAGGTCCTACTATGGATTACAAAAAGTACTAAGGCTTCACTTTGTGAACCATCTCAGCTGCCGTGAAATCGCCGGAAAACCGGATGAGACCACCAAGGTCACGATCTTTATCGCTGCCCTCACCTACAGTGATTACTTTTACGCTGAGGGAATGACCGAATGCGATATCCGGAACTGGATCCGGGTCAATAATAATGCTCTGACTTACTTTGGCGGCGTGATGCCGACGATCACCCCGGATAATTGCAAAGTGGGCACTCTTCAGCTGTCAGTATTCTCCAGATGAGTGGGGAAATCAGCTGAGTGACGAGAAGGAATGCTACGGTAAGCTTGACGGGATCAGACGCAGACTGACGACAGGATTTACTGTACTGATTGAGAAAGCATAGCTTTCTTCTGGAACACCGATCAATATTTCTATAATGCTATCATCCTTCCCAACTGAGATTCACATCCTCAGTTACGGCACATCTTACCGTAGACTTTTGCACATAGCAATCTATTTTTTGCGGTCTTTCGGATGCCCCATCTTCTCCTTCACTTCATCCGGCACATCGATCAATCCGAACCGAACGATAGAACATTCCGTAGATGTAAGTCACTCCCCGGATATCGCTCAGAGCTTTCGGGCGGTCTACCACTTCTCCTTTAATATTCTTCAGCGCCAGCAGCACTGAACTCCATGCTAGACTTTTACTCTTCTCCCGGCGGTCGATCCACAGCTCTTTTGTGTACTCACCGTTCCTGCCTTTTTTAATTTCGTAAGAGAATGGCAATCCAGAGTAGGTTTTAAATCCTACCCCGGCATAGGACACAACTATGCCCCAGAAGTTTTCATCTGTCGGATCAACCCTCCACCGCTTCATTGCTCTGTATCTCCGCTGCCGCTCTGCTCCGACACTGATCTTCCCTTTATCTGCTGTGCTTGGGAAGTACACACCTTTCCGATATGGCAGGTACGAGGTGACGGAGGCTTTGGAAAGTTTCAGAGTGTCTGCAGTTGAGAGTATGGAGGTTTTGTAGTCTTGTGTTTCACGGTATTCTTGAAAGGTAGCTTGCACCTTCTCCGCCACTTCAGATTTGTACACATCGGCCGTGATGAGCAGCTTTCTTACTTTGATTGGATTTAATCCCAATTCTTCGCCGATGGCCTGCAAGGACATCTCAGAATCATAAAGTGCCACAGCACTTTCCATCTGCTCTTTCAGATTTTTCCCGGCATCGTACTCTGGCTTCAACTTCTTCCGGCCACCGCCTGGTTTTCTTGTTTTCTTCATTTTACTCATGCAGCTCCAACGGCAGTCCGTCCGGGTCATGGAAGAAGGTCATCTTCTTGCCGGTGTAATCATCCACACGAATTGGCTCACATTCAATTCCTACCTCTGCCAACTCATTCACTGTCTGCTCCACGCTCTCCACACAAAATGCAAGGTGACGCAGCCCACAGGCCTCCGGGTGGTTCACACGCTTCGGCGGGTTTTCTTCTGCAAAAATCTCCAGCTCTGTGTGTTCGTTAACACGCAGATCCAGCTTCCAGTCTTTACGCTCTGGGCGATAGTTTTCTCTGATGACAGAGAATCCCAGCTTGTTCACATAGAAATCCTTAGCTGCTTCATAGTCAGATACAATGATTGCAATATGATGTATTTTTGATAAATTCATTTTATGTCACACTCCATTTCTTTTATTTCCGTTATAAACTATATAGCGACCTTCAAAAAAACCGTGTGAACTTCTGGAGTTCAGTTTGTCCACACGGCCGATCTTATTTCAGTTTTTCGAGGATTTCATCCGCACTCATGCCGCTGGCCAGCAGCTTCTTCAGCACAGCCTCTGCTTCGGTCTTCTTAGCTTCTTCAGCGGCCTTAGCATCTGCCTTTGCCTTCTTCGCTTCCAGAGATGCCACTTCTTTTTCGGCCTTCTTCAGAGCAGTCTTCTTCTCCTTCAAATCAGCCTTCAAAGTGTCAATGTTGGCGGTGATGGATGCGATTTCAGTATTCAGAGACGCAATAGTCTCTTGCTTTTCTGCGATCTGGGATGCGTAGTCTTTGGTGATATTGGTTTTGGGACGGTTTTTGCTGCCTTTCGTTCTGGGCATATTAATTCAGCCTTTCTTTTACATACACTCATTTACCATTGATCTTTAAATGTACTGCTCGACAATAGAACTGAGCTCATCAATATAATTTCTTACCTCATCGGCTGCATTATTCTCGTCCGGATATTCAAAAATAGTCTCATATTTATTGAGGAACTCATCAAACTGGTATGGACCGCTCTCACGATGATTAGCATGAATATAAGAAACAACCAAAACTGCTGCCTGAATTGGATGATCTTCAAAATAATCTGCATCAGCCATACCAGAGACGCCACCTCGATCACAGCCATAAAGCCTTCTAACCTGATGTTCCAACTCAATTGCGTCATTGTGATTAATTCTATACATTTTATTGTCCCCCAATCTAATTTTCTTTTCTCACATCTTCGCCGACCATAAGATCGTTGCCTACTGCTCACCACGGAGAGGTGTGTGATTATTTCGAGCAGCGTAGGGAGCTACCACTCCCCTTTATATCACAAGTCTGCAAATAAATCAGTCTTGTATACGCCATCCGCTAACATTTTCTTGAAGCTGTCTCTTACTGCTGCAACATCTTCATGATAGGTCATTCCGTACCAGGTGTCGTTAGTCCTCAGAACTGTATATTCCGACCGAGAAGACCAGTCTCCACGGTCGATTAGCCCATCCCTAACGGATGGATAGCCCACCTGTCACGGTGGAATAGCCCACCATTCACGGAAAGGAGCCCA
>NZ_JBQKIK010000022.1:0-57980 GCF_052117805.1 Bilifractor sp. LCP21S3_F8
CGCATAGCATTTGATATTTTACCCCATAAAAGCACGTTTAGATTGGATAGGGGTTTTTTGCGCTTTTTTAATGGGGCTTGGCCCCACAACTTATTAGGCTATACAGTAAAAGAATGAGAGGATAAGGAAATAAGATAGCAGGCGGCGTTGCCTGAGACGGTCTGCGCGGCAACAGGAGAGCAGGAAGAGCTCTGGACGGGGAGAAATGCGGTACAGTTCAGACAGAAAGAATTGGAAACAGAGGTGTGAAATGGAAGAGATCAGATGTAAGGCGGATGATGGCTTTTTCTTCGGAATGGGATTATTCGAGACAATTGCAATAATCCATGGGACGGCAATGCTGGAGGACCTGCATATCCGCAGGCTGGCAGGCGGACTTCGTGACCTGCATATTGAAAACAGAGCGTATCTGAAGTGGGAGGAAGAACATGGCAGCGGGGAAGAACGTGGCAGGGGGGAATGGTGCGGAAACGGCAGAAAAAGCGGGATGGAGACCTGGCTGACGGAGATGCTGCACGAATATCTGTCGGGACTTGAGAAAGGACGGGTATGGGAAAGAGGGGCGCTGAAAATTACCGTGACGGAGGAAAATCTGCTGTTCAGCACCCGGGAGAATCCCTATACGGACCGGCAGTTCCAGGAGGGGCTCCGGCTGCGCTTCAGCCCGGTTCTGCGAAATGAAACCTCGCCGTTTACCTACTATAAAACCTTAAATTGCGGGGACAATATCCTGGTGCACCGGCAGATTCAGAAGATGGGGTATGATGAAGCGGTTTTTGTGAATACGAAGGGCGAGATCTGCGAAGGATCCGTAAGCAATGTTTTTTTCACCAGGGGAAATGAAGTTGTGACTCCTCCGGTAACAAGCGGGCTTTTGAAGGGAACGATCCGGAGCTATCTGCTTGATCCGGGGAAGAAATGGATGCTGGATCGGAAGGAAGGGGACTGTCTGAAATTCCGGGAACAGGTGGTGCGGACGGAAGATCTGAAAAAATTCACCGGCATGTTCATCACCAATTCTCTGATGGGAATCATGCCGGTGCAGTCTCTTGGAAGATTTCGTTTTCCGGACAGGAAAGCCGCCGAAGCACTGCGGGATTCCTTCCTCCGGGATATGGAAACAGGCGGACACAATGTGGAAACAGGCGGACGCAGTATGGGAACAGGCAGACTGGATATGGAATCGGTCAGTCGTAGAGGTTAAGCTTCTTCATGACCAGAATCGAGATATACAGCGCCGCGGCCGTCAGCAGCCAGGAGACCGGCCAGACGAGACATAGGACCTCATAGACCGGGTGGTGTGCGAACACAGTAAACAGCCAGATCAGCCGGAACAGGATGGTGCCGCACAGAATTTCGACGGAGGGGAGCAGAGAATGACCTCTTCCCCGGAGAACGGCTGCAGGAATCTCATACAGGGTGACGAGATATTCCCAGAGGAGGACCAGGCGGTTCCGGCGGATGGCGTACATCAGGACGGCCTCTTTTGAGGAGAAAATCCGCATGAAGAAGGTCCCGGAGAGCGCGATCGGAACGCTGAGCACGGCGCCGGCCAGGGCTCCGAAGATGAGGCAGTACAGGAAAATTTTTCCGCAGCGTTTCTTCTGTCCGGCGGCGTGGTTCTGGCTGATGAAGGTGGTGGCGGCCTGCGTGAAGGCGGCTACGGCAAAGTATCCAAAGTACTCAAAATTCAGGGCGGCGGCGCTTCCTGCAATGGCGTCGGACCCGAAGCCGTTGATGGCGGCCTGGATGAATACATTTGAGACGCAGAACACTGCCTC
The DNA here is from genome assembly GCF_052117805.1 of Bilifractor sp. LCP21S3_F8. Lineage (NCBI taxonomy): Bacteria > Bacillati > Bacillota > Clostridia > Lachnospirales > Lachnospiraceae > Bilifractor > Bilifractor sp. LCP21S3_F8. The sequence goes on from NZ_JBQKIK010000022.1 coordinate 1,782, forward strand.
CTGTATACCTGCAGGCAGGCCGATGGCCAGGAGACGCTTCACATGATCTCCCTTAAGACGAAGATTGCGCAGGGAGAGATGAAATTCATCGGTTTCCTTCATCAGAAAGGAAACGGTGAGCGCTGCGCTCAGGGCATTGGAGATGTCCGTCGCGAGAGCGACACCGGTTACATTTAAGCGGCACACAATAACAAAGAAAAGATTCAGTATGACATTCAGAATTCCCGCGGAAATCAGAGCATAAAGGGGTCTTCTGGTGTCACCCTTAGCCCGCAGAATGGCGCTTGCGAAGTTGTAAATTACGATGAACGGACTTCCGAGCATGTAAATCTGAAGATAGCGCACGCCGAGATCGAGGATATTGTCCGGAGTGGATATCAGGATCAGGAGCGGCCGGGCGGCCACGAGACCGCAGATCATCAGGATGACGCCGACAATGAGACTGAAGAGCATGGAAGTGTGAATAGCCGCCGGAATTTCCTTCCGACGGTTCATTCCGATGTATCGGGCGATCAGGACATTGACGCCGACGGAGAGACCGGTGATCAGGCCGAGGATGATGCCGATGGGTTCCGCGTTGAGACCGACGGCGGCCAGTGCTTCAGGAGAGGAAAACTGTCCGATGACCGCGGAATCCGCAGAATTGAAGAGCTGCTGCAGAATGCTCGCGGCAGCGATCGGGAGCGCGAAGAGCATGATTTTCCCTGCCAGGCCGCCGTGGATCATATCGATCTCATTTCTGGCGGTTCTTTTGTTTTGGGTAATTGCTTTGGAATCAGATGATGACATTTGTGAAATAACCTCGTTGTTAATATTTTTGTGCTGTATCATTGCTGCCGCGTCATGGCTGCTGCATCATTGTGCTGCGTCATGGTTGCTGCATCATTGCTGCATGAGTCATGAACCTTCTGTTGTATCTTAGCGGCGAAGTACGGAGCAATCCGCAGCTGATACTGTATGTGGCACGATGTATCGTATGGGAGCTTACGGTCTTTAACAGAAGATCTGAGCATGTGCGTGATTTGCGCACATCCTATATTAGCAGGAGCGGGATTTATTAACCAGTGGTGTTTGGACAAATATCCGGCAAAATATACAGAATCAGCTGATAAAATTATACAAAACATGACTGAAAATTATACAAAACATGACGCTTGACAAAAGGTTGTCAATATTATAAACTGACAACATAAATTTGATGGTACACAGGTGTCGGTAAATTGTTGCCGGTGAAAAGGGAAGCAGGTGTGAATCCTGCACAATGCCGTTGCTGTGTTGGCTTAGCTTTTTCTCTTATGCCATTGGGGAAACCTGAGAAGGCGAGAAAAAGTGATGACGCCGCAGTCAGAAGACCTGCCCGTGTATAACGCACATGAATTCTCCTCGGATCTGGGAGAGTGCCTGCCCTCAGCGATGCAGCTGATGGCTTTTCGGCCGTGTCCATGGAATGGAACCGGTATTTTATGAACAGGGAAGACCGTTAAGTGCTTCACCATCGAATTTTTCATTGCGCCACCTCTCTTAATTATCAATCCGGCGGATGCAATGTCGAAAGGGAAAGTGTCGGGCGGAACGGTCGGTGCTTTCCCTTTTCTTTTTCGCTTTGAAAGGATGCCAACAATTTCATAAACCCGCATTTTCCCGTTGGCTTTGCGTATTTACTCTTTCCTTTGAGTATGAATACAAAGCTTTGAGTATGAATACGAAGCAGGGGGAAGTGTGTTTTTCTGCCGGGCGAGGAAGCCGCAGAAGAATGAGGTAATATGTATTTAAGTGCGATGCAGCATTTTAAACAGTATGTTTAAAATGCTGCTTTTTTTGTCTCGGAATAACAGTAAAAATTTACTATTAATTTAACACAGAAGAAAGGGGAAGCAATGGGAGAATTCAGAGTCAGCACCAGGATCATGATCGGTGATCAGCTCGATCAGCTGGTGAATGATATGAAAAAGGTGTTTGTTGTAGCGGATCATTTTCTTGCGGTCAGCAAAAAGGTTTCGTATGTGACGGACCGGCTGGATCGCGCGGGAAAGCAGTACGATGTTTTTTCGGATGTGGCGGCTGAGCCGGATCTGGGAGTCGTGACTGCCGGTATCAAAAGGCTGGAGGCGCTGGATCCCGATACGGTCATCTGCCTCGGCGGCGGCGCGTCCATCGACGCGGCGAAAGCGATCGTTTTTATCGCGAGACGTGTGAATGAAAAATATAAAAACATCCGCTTCATCGCGATTCCGACGACCAGCGGAACCGGTTCCGAGGTGAGCACGTTTGCTGTGATTACAGACAAAACGACGCAGACAAAATATCCGCTCGTGGACGAGAGTCTGGTGCCGGATATCGCTGTACTGGACGCGAGTCTGGTAGTCAGCGCGCCGCCGAAGGTCACCGGAGATACGGGCATTGACGTATTTACACATGCGGTGGAAGCCTTTGTCTCCAGGGAACACAATGATTTTACGGATGCCATGGCCATCAAGTCACTGCAGCTTTTACAGAACAACCTCCTTGAAGTGTATAAAAATCCCGAGAACCTTCACGCGCGGCAGAGCATGCACAATGCTTCGTGCATGGCTGGTATTGCGTTCGCAAATTCCGGTCTCGGGCTGAACCACGGTATGGCGCACGCCATGGGTGCGCATTTTCATATTCCGCATGGGCGGGCAAACGGAATTCTTCTTCCGTATGTCATGAGCTTCAATGCCGGATGCCATGACCATCTGACACCGGCCGCGAGCCGATACGCGGAGATCGTCGCGCAGCTGGGCATGGACAGCGTGGGAACGCGTCAGAGCGCGTTGATGCTGATCCGCACGGCAAAACGCTTTATGGAAAAAATGAACATGCCGGCGACAATCGCAGAGGCAGGTGTCACAGAAGATGATTTTAATGCACAGCTGGATGAGATGGCAAAGGCAGCGCTTGCTGATCCGTGCACTGCATCGAACCCGAGAGAGGTCACGCTGGAGGATATCAAGACGCTTTATCGTCAGGCGTTTACCGGCAGGGCGTAAGAAATAGCTTACCAGGGATGATTGCCGGTATGCAGGGCGGAAGGAGGAGCTATGTTTGGAACGAACAGCGGGAACGGTGACAACAAAGAGAGAATTATCCAGGAATTTGTTCCCGGAAAACAGGTTACTCTGGCGCATGTGATCGCCAGCCCGGATGCGGATTTGTATTCGAAGCTGGGTCTTCTGGACGCATCGGGCGCAATCGGAATCATGACGATCACGCCGAGTGAGGGCGCTATGATCGCTGCTGATGTGGCTTCGAAGGCTGCGGATATTAAAATCGGCTTTGTGGACCGTTTCAACGGATCATTGGTAATCACCGGCGATGTGGCGGCTGTGGAGGAGGCGCTGAAAAACGTCATGAATGTTCTCTGCGGCATGATGGGATTTTCCTCCACGGTGATCACAAGGACATGATGGGATTTTCCTCCACGGTGATCACAAGGACATGACAGACAGATGACAAATCAGAAAAGAAAAAGAATAATGCTGATCGGACGGTCGACGGCCGGAAAAACGACACTGTGTCAGAGAATTTTCAACGATGATATCCGGTACCACAAAACCCAGACAGTCACCGTGGAACATGAAGTAATGATTGACACGCCGGGGGAATACCTGGAGCGGAGAGGATTCCGGGGAGCGCTGATGGTCACATCGGCCGATGCGGACATCATTCTTTTTCTGCAGGATGCGACGGAGAACGGGACGATGTATCCGGCACAGTTTTCAACGATGTTCACAAAACCGTGTCTTGGAGTTGTGACGAAGATCGATATCGCAGATAAAAAACAAATCAGTGATGCAGAGGTGTATCTGAAGGCAGCTGGAGCACACAGGATTTATCGCATCAGCAGTGTGACAGGTGAGGGTGTGGAAGAACTGCTCCGGGCACTGGATATGCCGGTGGATTGACAATGCCGCAGATCATTGAACGCGGCTGAATGAAGGCTCTGACATATGGATAAGACAGAACACGCATTAAGAATAGTAATTGCAGACGATGAGCCGATCGCAAAGATGGACTTGAGAGAACTTCTGGAAGATTCGGGATATGAGGTTGTAGGAGAGGCCTCCGACGGCTTTGATGCGGTGGAGGAGTGCCGGAAAAACAAGCCGGATCTTGTCCTTCTTGACATTAAGATGCCGTTTCTCGACGGACTCTCGGCATCAAAGATTATTTTTCAGGAAAAGCTGGCGGACACGATCATTCTGCTGACTGCCTATACGGATCCGGAATTTATTGAGTCAGCGAAGGACTGTGGCGTATCCGGATATCTGGTGAAGCCGTATTATGAAAAATCGCTGATTCCGAGCATTGAGCTGGCTGTCAGCCGCAGCCGCGAGATGAAGAAGATACGCGCAGAAGTAGAAAGGGCGCAGGAAAGACTGGAAAGCCGCGTGATTATTGAGAAAGCCAAGGGCATGATCATGCTGCGGGATCAAAAGAGTGAGGAAGAGGCTTACAGCTATATCAGACAGATCAGTCAGCAAAAACATCTGTCCATGAGAAGGGTCTCGGAGATGATACTTGTCAGGAGCATATGATTATGGATGAGCAGAATCTGCGCGAATTGTGCATGAGATACGTAGATCTGACAGAAGAGGAAATGACGGAAATACTGGCGATGGCGAGACTGCTTCCCTCAATCGCCGATATCGAAGAGGCAGATGTTTTCATCGATTGTCTGATGCAAAGCGGAGATTCTCTTGTGGTGGCAGAAGCAAAGCCGACAAAGGTTCCGTCCTCTTATAAGGGCAGCGTCGTCGGCATGATCGCTACGAAGGAAAATGAGCCTGCCGTAGCCAGAACGTTCCGGTTGGGCGTGGGCACCCGTCAGATGAAGGCAACAACACAGGAAAAGGGCATCACGATTCAGACGGTGGAGCCGATAAAGGTACAAGATCGTGTGATCGGTGTGCTGATTATCGAGAAACAGACCAGCGACGAAATACAGCCGCGCGAAAAACTGCATATCTCGATGAGCGGTTACAAAGAGATTGCCGCGGCGGTCACCAAAATCATGCCCGACAACAACTGGCTTGCGGAATGTATCGACGAGGCATTGCTGCTGGTGGATAAAAAAGGAATCATCTCGCTGCGGAACCATGTCGCGAAAGAAATGTATGAAGAACTTGGCTATGTGAAAGATCTTCTGCATCAGCCTTACGCGAACGTGAGACTGACTGCGGAAAGCATCGACACGTATGATCATGATTATTCGTACGAAGAGGTACTGGTTGGAAGCAGGATCATCAGCGTAAAAACCGTACCGATCGAATCCGGTTACTATTCCGAGGCTGTGCTGATGCGCGATATCACGCGGCAGAAGGAACAGGAGAAGGAGCTGGTGCTGAGAAAGACAGCGATCCGGGAGATGCATCACCGGGTCAAGAACAGTCTTCAGACAATTATCAGCCTGCTGAATCTTCAGATGCGGAAATCGGATAATGACGAAGTACGGGAAGTGCTGATGGAGACAATGAATCGTATTTTTTCTATCGCAAATACCCACGAGCTGCTGTCGAGCGAGGTTGCCGACTATGTGAGTCTCCGGGAGGTACTGGAGAACCTGAAAAACAACATCACTCTTGCGTTTTCCGGAAACAGAAAGATAGCCATTACGGTGAGCGGAGAGGATTTCAAGGTCGATTCGGATGTCGCCACGTCGGTTTCCGTTGTGGTCAACGAGTTGATACAGAACGCCGTGAAATATGCGTTTCCGGACCGGGAGGAAGGTCAGATCAGTATCCATGTGCATCAGGGAGAGCTGTATTCGGAGCTTACGGTAGAGGATAACGGCGTGGGATATGATGCTTCTGATCAGAGCAGCGAGAATTTCGGCATGTCGATTGTACGTTCCTTCGTGCGTGACAAGCTTCGGGGTGATATTCGAATCTCCTCCGACAGCAGTGGAACGAGGACCTGGTTCAGCTGGCTTAATCAGATCATGAAACCTATCGATAAGTGCTCGTAGGAGACAAGAGGCTATTAAAAAAATGAGACAGGAAATCAAGAGTATCGGAATTGATATCGGCACATCAACGACACAGCTGGTTTTCAGCCGGCTGGTGATCGAAAACGTTGCCGGAAACTACACGGTTCCGCGGGTTTCGATCATTGAAAAAGAGGTTATCTACCGAAGTAAGATTTACTTCACTCCGCTGAAATCTGCAACGGAGATTGATGCGGACGCGATCAAGAAAATTATCCGGAGTGAGTATCAGGCTGCGGGTATGAAACCGGAGGATCTGTCAACCGGCGCCGTGATCATCACAGGTGAGACAGCGCGCAAGAAAAATGCCAATGAGGTGCTGGAGGCCCTCTCGGATATGGCCGGCGATTTTGTGGTAGCCACTGCCGGACCGGATCTTGAGTCGGTGCTGGCGGCACGCGGCGCCGGCACAGATGCGATTTCTCAGGAAAATCACACGACGGTGGCAAACCTGGATATTGGAGGCGGCACCACCAACATCGCGGTCTATGAAAAAGGCGCGCTTAAAGGCACCTGCTGTCTGGATATCGGCGGACGCCTGATCAAGATCGTGGATGGGAAAATTTCTTATATTTTCCACAAAATCGTGAAACTGGCGGCAAACCACGGAATCAGGATCGCTGAGGGTGACCGCGCAGATCCGGAGGTGCTGATGAAGGTCTGCCGGATCATGGCAGATGAGCTCGCGAAAGCGCTGCGTCTGGCGCAGCCTGACGACGAGCATCGCGCCCTGTACACCAATGACGGCAAGATGCTGAGAGAAGATATCGGCATCCGGGCGGTCACATATTCCGGAGGTGTCGCTGACTGCATTTATCAGGACAACGACAGTGAACTGTTTCGCTACGGGGACATCGGCGTTCTGCTGGGGAAGGCCATCCGCGAGAACAGGACGATCGCGGCACTGACCCGCTATCAGGCGAAGGAGACAATCCGCGCTACGGTCGTGGGCGCAGGAACACATTCAACAGATGTAAGCGGCAGCACCATCCGGTATGACAAAGGAAAGCTTCCTTTGAAAAATGTACCGGTTCTGAAAATATCGGAGGACAGCGAGACTGATTTTGAGACATTCAGTCAGGCAATCGCGACACAGCTTCCCCTGTTTTACACCGAGGGCAGGATGGAGCAGGTAGCGATCGCTTTTTCGGGAAAAGGCTGGACCGGCTTTCAACAGATCCAGAAGCTGGCGGCAGCCATCATCAAAGGAGCCAGGGAGGTGATAGAAAGCAGCTATCCGCTGATTGTGGTAGTGGAGTGTGATATTGGAAAGGTTCTGGGAAACGCGCTGAATATTCAGCTTGATTTCAAAAAACCGGTTATTTGCATCGACGGGATCCGTGCGGCGGGCGGCGATTATATTGATATCGGTGAGCCGCTGGCCGGCGGAACAGTAGTACCTGTGGTTAATAAAACACTGGTATTTAATTCTTAAGAGAGGTGTGACAATTGATTTTAAAAACAAGACTATTTGGCAAAACTTACGAATTTAAATCCGTAAGAGAAGTAATGGGCAAGGCGAACGAGGAAAAATCAGGTGATAAACTGGCAGGTGTCGCAGCCGAGACAGCGGAGGAGAGAGTTGCGGCAAAGTACGTGCTCGCCAATCTGACGCTGAATGACCTGCGCAACAATCCGGCAGTTCCGTATGAAGAGGACGAGGTTACCCGGATTATCCAGGATGATGTCAACGAGACAATCTTCAATGAGATTAAGAACTGGACGGTTTCCGAGCTTCGCGAGTGGATTCTTGATGTAGATACGACACCGGATATGATCCGCCGTGTCTCCCGGGCGCTCACCGCTGAGATGATCGCCGGTGTCTGCAAGCTGATGAGCAATCTCGACCTCATCTACGCGGCAAAAAAGATTCGTGTATCCGCACACTGCAACACGACAATCGGACTTCCGGGTACGTTCTCATCCCGTCTGCAGCCGAATCATACAACCGATGATCCGAAGGGAATCCTTGCGTCTGTTATGGAAGGACTCTCTTATGGATGCGGTGATGCGGTCATCGGTCTGAACCCGGTTGACGACTCGGTTGAGAGTGTGGCGCGCATCCTGAAGATGTTTGATGAATTTAAACATAAATGGGATATTCCGACTCAGATCTGCGTTCTGGCCCATGTAACGACCCAGACCGAAGCAGCGAAAAGGCTTGGAGCCCCGCTTGACCTGATGTTCCAGTCCATTGCCGGTTCCCAGAAGGGAAATGAGGCGTTTGGTCTGACCGCTCAGATGCTGGAGGAAGGTCGTCAGACGATGCTGACGAGGGGAACATGCACCGGACCGAATGTCATGTACTTTGAGACCGGACAGGGATCGGAGCTTTCATCCAACGCGCATAACGGATGGGATCAGGTGACGATGGAGGCTCGCTGCTACGGGTTTGCTAAAAGGTTCCAGCCGTTTCTGGTGAATACGGTTGTCGGCTTCATCGGACCGGAGTATCTGTATGATTCGAAGCAGGTCATTCGTGCCGGATTGGAAGACCATTTCATGGGTAAGCTGACCGGCGTTCCGATGGGATGCGATGCTTGCTACACCAATCACATGAAGGCGGATCAGAATGATATCGAGAACCTGGCAACACTGCTTGTGGCTGCAGGCTGCAATTACATCATGGGTGTTCCGGAAGGCGACGACTGCATGCTGATGTATCAGTGCACAGGATATCATGAGGCGGCAGCTCTCCGTGAGGTTATGGGCCTTCGTCCGATTCACGAATTCGATATGTGGCTTGAGAAGATGGGCTTCTCAGAGAACGGTAAACTGACAAAACTTGCGGGCGATGCTTCCGTATTCATGAGCAAATAAGGGAGGCGGTGAAAGAAAATGGAATCAAAGGACTTAAGAACAGTCATTGAGGAAGTTCTCAAAGAAATGAATCTTAAACCGGGAGCGGAAGGGGTCGGCAGTACGGCTGCCTCCGTCAGCTCTGCAGTAAAAGAGGCGGTCGGCGCCTCGAATGCCGGAAGCTGTCAGCTGGTTATTCCGGATAAAGGGGTAAGTCTTGATCCCTCTTATGTTGAAGATGGAGAGCTTCCGGATATCACTGCGATTGATCTGCGCAAGCAGTATCTGGTGGAGAACCCGGTCAATAAAGAGGCATACGCAGAGCAGAAGGCAGCTGCTCCGTGCCGACTGGGTATCGGAAAGGCAGGAGCCCGTTACAAAACACTTCCGCAGCTCGAGTTCAGAGCGGCACATTCTGCTGCGCAGGATGCAGTCTTCAACGATGTAGATGAAGAGTTCATCAAGAGTCAGGGACTTTTCATCGTCCAGACACAATGTGACAGCAAGGATACGTATCTGACCAGACCGGATCTCGGACGCAAGCTGAGCCCTGAGGCGGTTGAGACGATTAAAGAGAAATGCAAGAAGAACCCGACAGTTCAGATCTACGTTGCCGATGGTCTGTCCTCTGCGGCAGTAGCAGCGAATATCCCGGATCTTCTTCCGGCGATCATGCAGGGACTGCAAAGTTATCACATTGATACCGGAACGCCGTTCTTCGTGAAGTACGGCCGCGTAGCGGTAGAGGATGAGATCAGCGAGCTGGTCGGCGCAGAGGTTGTCTGTACACTGATCGGAGAGCGTCCGGGTCTGATTACTGCGACTTCTATGTCTGCCTATATCGCTTACAAGGCGACAGTGGGAATGCCGGAGGCAAGAAGAACAGTTGTTTCCAATATACACAGCGCAGGAACGAATCCTTCGGAGGCCGGCGCCCACATTGCGGAAATTATTAAAATCATGCTCGAAAAGAAAGCCAGCGGTACGGACCTGAAACTGTAATTTAACCGGAATGGAGGAATTGAAGAATGAAAAGAGATCCACTGTTCGCAAAGGTTCTGGCGACCAGACTAATCGCGAATGTCTCTCCGGACCTTGCAAAGGAGCTGAAGTTAAGGCCGGATCAGAAGTCCCTGGCACTTATTACCGCCGACATCGATGATGTCACCTACACAGCACTGGATGAGGCTACGAAGAAAGCAGACTGTGAAGTCGTTTACGCAAAGAGTATGTATGCAGGTGCAGCCAATGCGAACACTGCACTGGCCGGTGAGATCATCGGTATTCTGGCAGCTCCAAATCCGGCAGAGGCGAGGGCAGGACTGGACGCATGTATTGACATGATTGAGAATGTCTGCCATTTCGTATCTGCGAACGACGATGATTCGATCTGCTATTATGCGCACTGCATATCAAGGACAGGTTCTTACCTGTCTGCTTCCTGCGGCATTAAGGAAGGGGAGGCAATCGCGTACCTGATTGCACCGCCGCTTGAGGCTATGTATGCAGTGGATGCGGCACTCAAGGCAGCGGATGTGCAGTGCTGTGTTCTTTACGCACCGCCGTCAGAAACCAACTTCGGAGGCGCGCTGCTGACAGGAAGCCAGTCGGCATGCAAATCCGCCTGCGATGCCTTTGCTGCGGCTGTTGAGGCGATTGCTTCAAGCCCGCGAGAAGAATGATCAGTATCGGAGGTAGTATATGCAGGCATTAGGCATGATAGAAACCAGAGGACTGGTTGCGTCCATAGAAGGAGCGGACGCTATGCTGAAAGCCGCCAATGTAACTCTTCAGTGCAGGGAATACTCCGGAGGAGGACTGGTCTCGGTAATGGTCCGGGGAGATGTCGGAGCGGTGAAAGCTGCGGTTGACGCAGGGGCAGCCGCGGCAGGGAGAATCGGTGAGCTGATTTCGGTTCACGTGATCCCGCGACCACACGGTGATGTGGAACAGATCCTCGGTCAGGTGCACCCGGAGAAACCGGATAATGATCCGGAAGGACCGGACGGGAATCCTGGAGGACCGGATGGGAATCCGGAAGGACAGGACGATCATACGGAAAAACCGGATAATGATCCGGAGGAACCGGACGATGATCCGAAAGAACCAGACGTAAATCTGGATATCCCGGAGGATAATCTGAAAGAACGTGACGGAGTACAGAGCGGCGCTCCGGATCTGCCGGACATAAAACCGGAGGTGTCGTCGGAAGCAACGGATCCGATCGCAAAAAAGCCTGCGTCTTCATTGATTTCCCTGGACGAGATTGGCAGCAAGAGTGTTGGCGAACTAAGAAATCTCGCAAAGAAACTTGGAATCGATACGTTGACACGGGAGCAGATCCGATCCGCACGTAAAGACGTGCTGCTGGAAGGTATAAAAGCATTTTGTGACAGAGAGGGATTAAGCAGAACAGAAAAATAACAGGAGAATGGCAGAATGAAGATAATCGATAAAGACCTGATCTCAATGCAGGAAGTGAGGGATCTGGTTGAGTCAGCCAAGGAAGCGCAGAAAGAGCTTGCGCGCATGGATCAGGCTCAGGTAGATCATATTGTTCGCTGCATCGCGGACGCTGGTGTCCGCAATGCCGAGCGTCTTGCCAGAATGGCGGTCGAGGATACCGGTTTTGGCAAGGTAAAGGATAAAATTGTCAAGAATGTGTTTGCAAGCCGTGGCGTATATGAGCATATCAAGGATATGAAGACAGTCGGAGAGATTTCCCGCGACGATGAGAAGGGACTGCGCGTGCTGGCGGTTCCGGTAGGTGTCATCGCCGGACTTATCCCGTCCACGAATCCGACCTCTACTGCCTTCTATAAGGCAGAAATTGCTGTCAAGGCGGGAAATGCAATCGTATTCTCCCCGCATCCGACGGCACAGCGCTGCATCATGGAGGCGGTTAAGGTCATTCGTCAGGCCATCGCGGAGGCAGGCGCAAATGAGAATCTTGTATCCTGTATTTCCATCCCGACGATGGAGGCAACGGATACATTGATGCATCACAGAGACGTAGCACTGATCCTCGCCACTGGTGGATCGGCCATGGTAAGGGCAGCGTACTCCTCCGGTACACCGGCGATCGGCGTCGGACCCGGAAACGGCCCTGCCTATATTGAAAGATCCTGTGATCTTCCTCTGGCAGTGAAGAGAATTCTGGACTCCGAGACGTTTGATAATGGAACAATCTGTGCATCTGAGCAGTCGATCATCTGCGACGAGGATATGGTGGAGCCGGTTATGGCTGAACTGAAGAAGCAGGGAGCATATATCCTGGATCAGGAAGAGAGTGAAAAACTCGGCAAGTTCATCCTCCGCGCAAATGGAACCATGAATCCGGAGATCGTCGGAAAGAGCGTTGAGACAATCGCAAAGCTGGCTCACCTGGACAAGGTTCCGAAGGATGCGAAGGTTCTGATTGCGAGAGAGACCGGGGTTGGTCGCGGTCATCCATATTCCAATGAGAAGCTCGGACCGATCATGGGATTCTACACAGGTAAGGATTATCACGATGTCTGTGACAAGGTTTGTGAGATCCTTTATTACGAGGGCGCAGGGCACACCTTCTCCATGCACACAAAAAATGAAGCAATCGTTGATTATTTTGCAAAACGTGTTCCGGTATCCCGCATTGTTGTCAACACACCGAGTACACTTGGCGGCATCGGCGCTTCCACAGCACTGCAGCCGGCTCTGACACTCGGATGCGGCGCAGTCGGCGGAAGTGCAACCAGTGAGAATGTCGGCCCGATGCAGCTGATCAACAGGCGATACGTGGCGTATGGGCAGAAAGAGATGGAGGATATCCGCGCGGAAATCGATTCCTGTGTGGAGAGTGCGGATAACCAGCCTGATTTGTCGGACATCAATGTCGATGAGATTGTGAAGAGCGTGATCGCACGGCTGAAGGCGATGTGATCATTCAAACGAACCTGATGCGACGTATCCATCATATACGAACCTGATGAGTACGGACATGCCAATTATATTGAGAGGAGAAAACAATGGCAACAGTAAATGATGCACTTGGAATGATTGAGACTAAGGGACTGGTTGCGGCTGTTGAGGCAGCAGACGCTATGGTCAAGGCAGCAAACGTACATCTGATTGGTAAAGAGCGTGTCGGCGGCGGCCTTGTTACCGTTATGGTAAGAGGTGATGTCGGAGCGGTAAAGGCGGCGACTGATGCGGGCGCTGCAGCGGCCGAGAGAGTCGGTGAGCTTCTCTCCGTACATGTCATCCCGAGACCGCACGAGGAAGTTGAGTACATTCTTCCGTCTATTGGAAAGGAGAACGAATAATTATGTCAAAAACTACAGAAGCACTGGGAATGATCGAAACAAAGGGTCTGGTAGCATCCGTTGAAGCGGCAGACGCGATGGTTAAGGCTGCAAACGTACATCTGATCGGTAAAGAGCGTGTCGGCGGCGGCCTTGTCACCGTCATGGTCAGAGGCGATGTGGGAGCAGTAAAGGCGGCGACGGATGCCGGCGCGGCTGCAGCCGAGAGAGTCGGCGAGCTGATTTCGGTACATGTCATTCCGAGACCGCATATGGACGTGGAGTATATTCTTCCGACGCTCGGCAATACTGCAGAACAATAAAGCATAATACCGAGAGGATGACAGGGAGCATACAGCTCCGGAAATGATAAAAGAAGAAGGAGTGAAGGCGTATGAAAGCAATAACCGAGGAACTACTCCGTTATGAGCTGAGAAATTCCGAGCCAGACGTATATATCGTGCCGGACGGAGCCATCCTTACTCCCGCAGCAAAAGAGTATCTGCAGCAGAAAAAAATCAAATATCAGATGAAAAGCAATTTTCATGATCAGGTCCATCCCGGTCAGGGCGGACAGAAGAAAACAGAAAGTACCGGCGCCCCTGCTCCGCAGGAACAGAGGGCACCTGCTGCAGAAAAAACAGAAACAGTGGCCGTTCTGCGTCCGAAATACACGGAGCATGAGACCGGAGCATTCTTCTATGAAAAACCGGAACACATGACCCAGCTTTACGGCAATGAACTGGTGAACAAAGATGATCCGAGAATCGTTTTTCGTGGGAAACTCGATTCGGTACAGTCACTGATCGTCCTGGCTCAGGCAGTTATTTATGAGAACGGCTGTCAGTCACTTGTCGACGATCTCAATGATATTCTGCGCCATCTTCGGGAATTGATGCGCTGTGATGTTCTTGGCGAGGACGTTCCGGAGATGACAACGATCGGACTGACTCATGCTGAGCTGCGCGAGCGCTCTCATGATCCGATGAAGTTCTATAAGATTAAGCAGATGCTGCTTCCGGATTACAGCATGGGAATCAACTACGCTTATCTTAATCGTATCCGGACACAGATCAGGGAGACAGAGCTGTCCGCCTGCACTGCGTTCAGGGAAGGCCGGAAGTATAAACGCGGAGATATTATTGAAGAACTCAACCGTCTGTCCAGTGCACTTCATATTATGATGTGCAAATATCTGGCCGGAGACTACACAGGAGGAGGCAATTGATGAAGGATATTGTTTCAGCCGTGATGGATTCCATCCATATGGCCGGACTGGTAGAGATCGAGGTCTCTGCAAAGCACGTTCACCTGACGCAGTCAGATTGTGAGGTCCTGTTCGGAAAGGGAGCAACGCTTACGCCGAAAAGAGATCTTTCGCAGCCATTCCAGTTCCTTTCCGATCAGAGAGTGACCCTGATCGGACCAAAGGGATCCATGAGTCATGTTGCTGTGCTCGGCCCCGTCCGCAGCGCAACACAGGTGGAGCTTTCCAAGAGCGACTGCGTCGCGCTTGGAGTAAATGCTCCGCTGAGGGAGTCCGGGGATGTCGAAGGAAGCGGTGCCATCACCATCCAGGGGCCTGCCGGTTCGCTGGAGATCAAACAGGGCGTGATTATTGCACACAATCATATTCATGTGACGGAGAAGGACTCGAAGCTGCTGAATCTTAAGGATAAGGACAGAGTTGCGGTGGAAGTACTCAGTGACAGGCCGGTAATCTTTGAGGATGTGATCATTCGTGTCAGCCAGAATTTCAGCTGCAAGATGCATATCGATTTTGATGAGGCAAATGCTGCGTTCGTGCATGGCTTTACGATGGGAAGAATCATACGGAAGATTGACCGTAAGGGAATCGGCCGCAGTGAAAACTGGTGACGGACAGGATCGTTGTCCGTAAGGAAAACGGCTGCAGTGAAATCTGGTGACGGGCAGGATAGTCCGGAGCGGGAATTTCAGAATTACACGAATTTGAAATGAAAGGTGCGTTTATGCTTGATCTGAAGCGAATTGACACATACATGGACAAGGTATCACAGTCCCAGGAGGAGGTTTTTCCGTCTTCCGGAAGACTGAAGACGGGGCTTGATCTGGGTACCGCATATATTGTTCTCGTCGTTCTGGATGAGAACAATCAGCCGGTAGCCTGTGAGAAAAAGGCTGCGAGCGTTCTGCGGGACGGTGTCGTGGTTGATTTCAGCGGCGCGCGGACGATTGTGCAGGAATTGAAGGACAAATTGGAAAAGCGGATTGACCGGGAGCTTGTCGAGTGCGCGATTGCCATGCCGGCCGGTACAGACTCCAGTGTCCGGACTCATGAATATGTGGCAGAAGGAGCAGGGTTCGAAGTCACCAATGTGCTCGATGAGCCTACGGCTGCGAATTCTGTATATCAGATTCAGAACGGTGTTGTGGTAGATATCGGCGGCGGCACCACCGGCCTCGCATTGTTTAAAGATGGAAAGGTTATTGAGATAGAGGATGAGCCGACAGGCGGCACGCATCTGTCTCTGGTGCTTGCCGGAAATTACCACGTATCTTTCGAAGAAGCTGAAAAAATCAAGCAGGACTACAGCCGTCATAAAGAGATTATGCCGGTGGTACGTCCGGTGGTCGAAAAGATGGCTACCATTGTGAAAAAGTATATCGATCCGTCCGAGACAGATACGATCTATCTGTGCGGCGGAACGTCCTGTCTGACAGGAATTGAAAGTGTCTTTGAGAAGGTAACGGGGATCAGAACCATCAAGCCCCGGGATCCCTTCCTTGTGACGCCGGCCGGAATCGCGATGAACTGCATCGTTTCCGGTTAAAGACTGACAGAAAGGAGGAAATATGGAAACAGGAGAATTGACAGACCGCATCGCTGCCAGAGTGAAAGAAAAACTGGAGCAGATGGGGATCACTGTTTCTGACAGTGAGATCACAGCGTGTATGAACGGTTCGAATGACGCATCACAGGGCAATTCCTGCAGTGAAACCGGAACGTGCGAATCGTCTGCCGCTTCGAAAAGCGGACGCAGAATTCTGTTGATTTTGACCGAAGAGGAAGGAACGAATGGCAGGGCCTTCCTGGAGAACAGTGAGATTACGGGTAAGTACAATGTACAGAGCGCGGTTCTTTCCGATGACAGCAGTGACAACAGCATCGATATGGAACGGATAGATACTGTCGTTCTGTACAATCTGACGTGCGCGAATCTTTCAAAACTTTGTGTGGGAATGGCAGATACTCCGTATCTGAAGGCAGCGCTGCAGGCGCTTATGTCCGGCAAAAGACTGCTGGTATCAGAGGATGAAATTGAATATCTGCGATACAGAAAGAATATGCCATCACCCATGTGGAAGAGGATGAGCGGGGATCTGGAGTTTCTGAAAAGCTGCGGGCTGACTGTCGTTCCGGCTGAGAAACTGGTCGACACAGTCATGGACAGATCGGCAGAGAAATCGGTTTGTACTGCCAGCTGCAAATCGGCGGAGAAAACCGAATGTGCTGCTGTCGGCAAATCGGCGGAGAAAACCGAATGTGCTGCTGTCGGCAAATCGGCGGAGAAAACCGAATGTGCTGCTGTCAGCAAATCAGCGGGGAAGATGCTGAGAGGGGAAAATTCCATATCCGCTGATGGCTGCGAAGCCTGCGGTAAGGAATGCATCATCAGCCGAAAGGCTGTGACAGAAAGGGATGTGATCGAGTCGGTGAAAGCCGGCGCGACATGTATCCGGGTCAGAAAAGACTGTATCATCACAGATCTCGCGAGAGAAACCGCTGAGCGTAAGGGTATCCGCTTCTGCTGCGATTAAAAGGGGGATAAAAGATGAAGGTTGCAAAGGTCATCGGGAATATCTGGGCCACAAGAAAGGATGAAAGGCTCTCCGGTCTGAAGCTTCTGGTTGTCCAGCCGTTGGACGTCAGTAATGAGAAATCGCACAGCGTTCCAACTGTCGCGGCTGATCTCATCGGCGCAGGCGTCGGAGAGACGGTGCTCATCGTCAATGGCAGCTCGGCAAGAAGTGCGGTCAATGACATGAGCGCGCCCGTTGATGCAACTGTAGTCGGAATCGTGGACGACCTGGAAATCGTTTATCAGGAGTAATCAGAGGATAGAAAGACAGGAGTCCGGAGTCCGGTATTCCTGAATCACAGGATCCTCATCGGTCGCGGTTATTTTAGCAGCAACTATAAAAAATGTTTATTCTTAGGGGCAAAATATGAGCACATTTACATCAAGCCTGAGGGAGTGGGCGACGACCCTCTCCATTAATAAAGTAATCATGATGATCATGATGATATTCATGGTTGTCGGCGCGATAGACAAGATCTGCGGCAATAAAAAGGGATATGGTGAGAAATTCGAAGAAGGCTTTAACGCCATCGGACCTCTCGCGCTTTCCATGGCCGGCGTTGTAGCGGCAGCTCCGGTGCTTGCGGAGGTGCTGGGGCCGGTCATCAAGCCGATATACAATTTCTTCGGTGCGGATTCTTCGATGTTTGCAACCACACTGCTGGCGTGCGATATGGGAGGCTATCCGTTGGCGATGCAGCTGGCTGGAGATGAAGCAATCGGAAAATTCGCGGGATTGATACTGGGAACGATGATGGGACCGACGATTGTATTTACAATTCCGGTCGCACTTGGTATCATTGATAAGAAGGACAGAGGTTACCTCGGAGCAGGTGTGCTCGCGGGTATGATCACTATTCCGATCGGCTGTATCGTCGGCGGCCTGTGTATGACAGCGATGACGAGCTATAAGCTGAGTCTCGGGCGTATCGTGCAGAACCTGATACCGGTTATCATCATCGCGGCACTGATCGTTATCGGTCTGTGGTTCCGTCCCGGCCGTATGAT
The DNA here is from genome assembly GCF_052117805.1 of Bilifractor sp. LCP21S3_F8. NCBI lineage: Bacteria > Bacillati > Bacillota > Clostridia > Lachnospirales > Lachnospiraceae > Bilifractor > Bilifractor sp. LCP21S3_F8. The sequence goes on from NZ_JBQKIK010000022.1 coordinate 19,718, forward strand.
CCGCGGATTCAACCGCTTCGGGATCGGCGTTACCGTCGTGATCACTGCCCTGACTGCAATTGCTGTATTTGAGCAGATCACTGGTATCATGTTCCCGCTGTTTGATCAGATGGCAACACCGGATGCTTCAACAGGGCTGACACCGCTCGATTCAGGACTTCTGACCTGCGGACAGATCGGTATTGTACTGATCGGTGCCTTCCCAATGGTTGAGTGGATCACCAGGACTTTCGGAGGCGGACTGAAGAAGCTTGGTCACCTTCTCGGAATCAACGAGACGGCTTCCGCAGGTATGGTTGCGAATCTTGCGAACAATATCGCCATGTTCAACATTTTCGGTGAAATGGATCCGAAAGGAAAACTTCTGAATGTCGCGTTTGCCGTATCCGCTGCTTTCGTATTTGGCGATCACCTGGGATTCACAGCAGGCGTTGACCAGACCATGGTTACTCCGGTCATCATCGGAAAGCTTGTAGCAGGTATTACCGCTCTGATCGTTGCGAATATTCTGTCGCCGAAACTGCTGCAGAAGGTTAATGCAACGATGGAGAAGTAGATGATTTGACAGGCCCTGATTGAAGAAAGGAATGTATACCATGAGTATTACGGAAGAAATGATCCGTGAAATTATCACAAAAGTTATGGAGCAGTCTGCTGCTCCATCTAAGAATAGTAACTGCGGGTTTGAGAAAAAAATCGATCCGAGCGGAATCATCGGAATAAAGACCTCGACAGTGAAATGCGAACCGTTCAAGCAGGACGGTGTTGCTCTCAAGGATGTCGTGACGCTGGACGAAGCTCCGAGAATGGGAGCAGGTGTGATGGAACTGGATCACACCAGCTTTGAGTGGACACTGACTTATGATGAGTACGACGTGGTTCTTGAGGGCAGGCTGGAGATTGAGATTGATGGAAGAATTGTTTCCGGAGATCCGGGAGATATCATCTATATCCCGAAGGGAAGCCATATTCACTTCCAGACACCGGAGACATGCCGCTACGCATATTTTGTATATCCTGCAAACTGGGCGGATCTTGCGTAAAACTACGCAGCAGGTATATAACATAATGGATGACTGTGATCAGGCTGCGCGTATGCGCAGTCTGAATCACTATCGAAAAGATGAAGGCTGACGGCAAGACCGGGGCGTGATTTATCTCGAAAATGTTGGAGGAAACAGATGGACAACCGTGATGAACAGATTCGAATCGTACAGGAGACGGTGGCTGGCAAGGAAATCACCCTTGCGCACATAATGGGCAGCCCGTCTCCGATCATATATCAGAAGCTTGGCATGAACCCTGCCATTAACTACAGCTCATCGGCGATCGGCATTATGAATATGACGCCGCCGGAGTCTGCAGTCATTGCGTCTGATATTGCTGTCAAAAGCGGCGATGTCTATCTGGGCTTTGCAGACCGTTTCACGGGAACACTGATCGTGTCGGGCGATATTGCGGGTGTGACAGCCGCGATCACGGCTGTTGTTGATTATTTTCGTGATGAGTTGCACTATGTCGTCTGCCCGGTCACGAAACGATAGGAGTGTCTATGGCTGACAGGATGACGGCTGAAGAACTCCTGAAGTGGATCAGCAGCCAGAAAAGAAGAGACAAAAACAAACAGCTGAGGATTGTGCGCGTACGGACTCCGGGCAGAGATATGACGATGGCACATGTGATCGGGACATCCGTGCAGGAGGTCTACAAGAATCTTGGGCTGCACATCGGTGTGCATGCCGGTGAAGATCACACGGGAGAGACCATCGGTATCATGAAGTTTACACCCTGGGAATGCACGGTTCCGGCAGCGGATATCTCCCTGAAATCGGCACATGTGGAAATCGGTTTTATGGACCGGTTTAACGGTACCGTGATTATACTGGGCAGCAGGGAGGAAGTACGGACGGCACTCGAGAACGTCCGTTCTTTTTTCAAGGATGATCTGCATTTTCACGTCTGTGATATAGAGGAAAGCTGAAGCAATGAGAAAACTGTTTCTGATGGGCCGCAGTGAGGCCGGGAAGACAACGCTCTCCCAGGTTCTGAAGGGAGAGGAGATTGTATATAAGAAGACGCAGTACACGTATGCTGGCGATTCTGTAATCGATACACCGGGCGAGTACGCGGAGTCGAAGGAAGTCGGCGTCGGACTGGCCTGCTTCTCGTTCGAGGCGGATGTCGTCGCGATCGTAGTGGCCGCGGATGAACCGTTCTCGCTTTTCACGCCGAACTGCAATGCATTTTTGAACAGGCCGCTCATCGGCATCATCACGAAGATCGACTCTCCGTACGCAAATGTGCCGATGGTGAGGCAGTGGCTTCAGAATTGCTGCTGTGAGAAAATTTTCTGCATCAACAATATGAACGGTGACGGGCTGAAGGAGCTTAAGGAGTATTTAAGTCTCCCGGTCAAGAAGATCAGTCTGGATGAGGCCATGGAAAAGCAGAGCAGGGGACTGGCTGATTGGGAATGAAACGGAGCTGCGAAATTGCAGGTATACGGAGGGCAGCGGCAAAGCGGTGTTTGCTTTTTAGAAATGTTTGTATTATCCTCAATTTATATCATGTGCATGGGAAGAGGGTGAGAAACAGTGACTGCAGAATCAGACAGAAGCGAAGAGCATGCTTTGACGCTTCAGGAGCTGGCGGAGCATTTCTATTATCAAGACATCAAAGGACATGATAAGTCTGGGCAGGAAGAAAATGAAGAAATTCAGCAGTCAGACGCAAGGTACCGGGGCGTACCGGTCAAGATGCTGTATTTTCCCAAGTTATTCACAGAGGAGGGCTTTCTGAAGATCCGTGAGGCAGGCGAGACGGCCTGGAAGATCCTGGTGAAGGTGATCCGGGAATACTTGGATGATCCGGATTACCGGAAGCTTTTCGGCTTTCCGAAGGAGCTGGAGGAAATGATTTGCAGGGGACCGGAGTATTCCGTTCTGCTCCCGGTGTGCAGGCTGGATATGTTTTTTGATGAGAAGACGGGGGACTTTAAGTTCTGCGAGTTCAACGCGGATGGCAGCAGCGCGATGAACGAAAACCGGATCATGACGGAGGCCTACCGCAAAACCCTGATGTACCGGTGCTTCTCGGAGGAATATGAACAACAGGAGTTTGAGCTTTTTGATTCATGGGCACGTGTGTTCCTCGATCTGGTGAAGGAGACGGGCCGTTATCCGGAGCATCCGCAGGTGGCCATTGTGGATTTTCTTGAAAAGAGCATTGCTTCGGCGGAGCTGGAGCGATTTGCCGAAGCCTTCCGCAAGAGAGGCAGCCGCTCATGTGTGGCGGATATTCGCAGCCTTACCTATGACGGCGAGCACCTGTATACGCCGGAGGGATTTCGCGTGGACGCGATTTACCGGCGGGCGGTGACGAGTGATATTCTGGAGCATCGGGAGGAGATCCGGCCGTTTCTGGATGCAGTGAGGGACCGTAAGGTCTGTCTGATTGGCGACTTCTGTACACAGGTCGTTCATGACAAGATTCTGTTTAAGGTTCTGCACCTCGATCGCACAAAAGCGTTCCTGACGGAGGAGGAAAACCGGTATGTCGCGCAGCACATTCCATACACGGCGGACCTTGTTTCCGGGCTTCTGCATGTGGAAAAATTCATGCATACGACGTGGTCAGATGAGGGAGGCAGAAGCCGCAGATGGATTCTGAAGCCGGAGGATTCCTACGGCGCGCACGGAATTTATTACAGCGGCAATTTCACGGATGAACAGTGGCAGAAATTGCTGAGGGACCGCGCGGGAAAAGGGTATGTAATTCAGGAGTATGTCAGCCCGTACCGGACTCTGAATGCGGACTACACGGATACAGATTACACGGACAATCCCTGGCAGGAGCAGGCGAAAGGGCAGAAGAGCCCACGGGTGCACAGCTTCGCGAACATGACGGGGATGTACCTGTATGCGGGACACCTCGCCGGTATCTATTCCAGGCTCTCTCCGCTGAATATTATTTCGGTAGAGGGAGACGAGCATGAGATGGTCTCTATGGTTGCGCGACGGAAAAACAGCCAGTGAAATTGCGGAACGGAAAGGCGGCAGGGGAGATTCTGGGATTGCCACTGGCAAAATCGTCAGGAATATGTAAGACTGGAAATATAAGAAAATGAGGACAACAGAAAGGAGAGAAAGGATGGTACTTGAACTTTACAAGAAGGATACCTGCCCGTACTGTCAGAGAGTGATGGGATGGATCCGCGAAAACGGAAGAACTGATGTGGTCTACAGGGATATCCTGGAGGATCCGGAGAACCATGCGCGTCTCATCCGCGACGGCGGCATGGATCAGGTTCCGTGCCTGTTCATCGATGGAAAACCGCTGTATGAGAGCATGGATATCATTCAGTATCTGGCGGATCATCCGATGTAAGGAAGAAAAAACAATAGGATTTCATCTGTGAAGCTATGAAACAGCCCGTACCGCAGGGGGACAGTGTTCCCCTGCGGTACGGGCTGTTTTTGAGCTATTTGTTTTTGGTTCCGGAAGATTTCTTCCGGCTGATTTTTCAAGAAGTTTCCAGAGCACATTATCCGGCCGCTTTTTCAAGAGGTTTCCAGAGCGCGTTTTCAGGCGACCTTTTCCGGCTGTGGAGTCTCTGTCTTTTCGGATTTTGCGTACAGCGCCTTCAGAGCGATCGGAGTGATGATCGAACTGATGATGATCAGAAGGATGACCGAGGTAAAATAGCGGCTGTCCATCATTCCTGCCTTGAGACCTCGCTGCGCGACGATCAGGGCGACCTCGCCGCGGGTCATCATACCTACGCCGATCTTCAGGCTGTCCGGGCCGCTGAATCCGCAGACCCGTGCGACGGCGCCGCAGCCGATGATCTTTCCGACCAGGCCGACCACTACAAATGCGGCGGAGAACAGGAGGATGGTAGTGTCCAGCTGTCTCAGATTGGTCTGAAGACCTATGCTTGCGAAGAAAACCGGTCCGAAGATCATATAGGAATTGATGTCCATTTTCCGGCCGATATATTCCGCGTCATTCAGAGAACAGAGAATGACGCCTGCGCAGTAGGCACCGGTGATGTCGGCCACGCCGAAGTATTTGTCGGCGACGTAGGAGAGCGCAAAGGCGAGGGCGAGTCCGATGATCGGAATCCGGCGGGTATGCGGGTACCGGCTGTCGATTTTTTTCATGAGCTGGTAAACGAGATACCCAGCGATCAGAGCAAACACAAAGAACAGAAGTGTCTTCAGCGCAACAAGTCCGATATTTGCCTTCGGGTTCTTGAGACTGATGACAGCGGTGAGGACGAGGATACCAATGACGTCATCGATGATCGCTGCGCTCATGATTGTGGTTCCGACTTCGGTTGAAAGCTTTCCGAGCTCGCGCAGCGCCTGAACCGTAATGCTGACAGAGGTCGCGGCAAGAATCGTTCCGATGAACAGGCCGCGGGTAAAGTTCTCGGTGCCCGGTGCGGAAAAACCGTAGAAGCACATGAAGAGAAGGGTTCCGAGTGCCATTGGAACCGCGACTCCAGCACAGGCGATGAGGGTCGCCTTTATTCCGGATTTCTTCAGCTGATCGAGGTCGGTCTCGAGGCCGGCGTTGAACATCAGAAGGATGACGCCGATTTCGGCCATTCCGGTTAGGAAATCATTGGTCTGAACGATATTGAAGACACTTGGCCCGATGAGAAGACCGGCGATGATCTCGCCCGCGACTTGAGGCGCCTTGAGTTTTCGCGCAATGAGGCCCAGAAACTTGGCTGCGATAATAATAATAGCTATGTCCTTTAAAATACTTAGCGTATCCATTTAAACACCCCAACTCCTAATAATATTTTATAAAATTGATAATAATTTCACACTTTATTATACAACAAATAAAACGTCTTCGCAGTATTTTTTTTAAGCCGTCTGAGCACGTGTTATCTTAATAAAATCTTAATACCAGACCGGCAACATTAATACTGTCTTTATGATCGTTGCCGGATAATAAGAATATAAAAAGGTTAATATGACGTCTTTGCTGATTCTGATGAAGAGATAATAGAATGTCATTTGATTGTGGATCTGATAAGAGACAATAGGATGTCATTTGATTGTGGATCTGATAAGAGATAATACGATGTCATCTGATTGTGGATCTGATAAGAGATAAATACGATGTTATTTGATCCTGGAAAAGAGATGCCTGATATGATGAGACAACTAGTGAATAAGCTGGAGCACCTGAAGCCGGTACAGGTGATCATACTCGGATTTCTGATGGTAATCATTGCGGGAACGCTGCTTTTGATGCTTCCTTTTTCCTCGCGTGGCGCAGGATCTGCGGGATTCGCGGATTCGCTGTTTACGGCGGTCTCCGCCGTGTGTGTGACGGGACTGGTCGTGCAGGACACGGCGACGTTCTGGAGTTTTTTCGGTCAGGCTGTGATTCTGACACTGATTCAGGTAGGCGGTCTTGGTGTATTTACGGTGGCGATCGCACTGGCTCTTGTATCCGGCAAAAAGATTGGTCTGATTCAGAGAAACATCATGCAGGAATCGATCTCCGCTCCGCAGATCAGCGGGATTGTGAAGTTTACGAGGTTTATCCTGGAGACCACCTTCGTCTGTGAGGGGATCGGAGCGGCGGTGATGATGCCGGTATTTATCCGTAGATTCGGCGCGGGAAAGGGAATCTGGTACGCGGTTTTTCATTCAGTGTCGGCGTTCTGCAATGCCGGATTTGACCTGATGGGGGAGAGTGGAAAATACGGATCACTGACGCATTTCGCTGCAAATCCGTTGATTAATATCACAATCATGACGCTTATTATTGTGGGCGGAATCGGTTTTCTGACGTGGATGGACGTGGCAATCAACGGTTTTCATCTGAAGCGGTTCCGCCTGCAGAGCAAGGTGATTCTGACGATGACACTGACACTCATATTGGTACCGGCCATTTACTTTTATTTCGGCGAATTCACGGAGGGACCGGCAGGTGAGCGCGTACTGCTTTCGTTTTTTCAGTCGGTGACACCCAGGACTGCCGGCTTTAATACCGCGGACCTGACAAAAATGAGTGAGACAGGGATCTTCGTATTAATCATTCTGATGCTGATCGGCGGCTCACCGGCATCAACGGCGGGCGGGATGAAGACGACGACGGCAGCGGTTCTTCTCGCGTCTGCCGCAGCGGTGTTCCGGCAGCGCAAGGACGCGGAGATTTTCGGCAGAAGAATACCGCTGGACGCGATCCGGAGTGCCGGCGCCATTCTTCTGCTCTATACCATGCTCTTTGCTCTCGGGGGAATGGTGATCAGCAGGGTCGAAGGACTGCCTCTTCTGGACTGCCTTTTTGAGACGGCGTCCGCAATCGGAACGGTGGGTCTGACCATGGGAATCACACCGGGACTGTCGCTGGTATCGAGGGGAATTCTGACTTTCCTGATGTATTTCGGAAGAGTCGGAGGACTGACGCTGATCTTTGCGACAGTGTCAGAGAAGGGAATGAACAACGGGCGACTTCCGGAGGAACGGATCACGGTGGGATGAAGCCTGCTTTTGAGGAATATGGAGGAGGAGAGATGCAGATGAAGTCAATTTTACTGATCGGACTCGGCCGTTTCGGAAAAAATATCGCGATGAAGCTCCGGGAGATGAATCACGAGGTCATGGCAGTTGACCGCAATGAAAAGCGTGTCAATGAGATCATGCCCTATGTGACCAATGCCAGAATCGGCGACAGTACGGACGAGGAGTTTCTGAAGTCGCTGGGAATCCGGAATTATGATCTGTGCTTTGTGGCGATCGGGGACTGTTTTCAGGATTCCCTGGAGACGACATCACTGGTAAAGGAGCTCGGTGGCAAGCTTGTGGTGGCCAGGGCCGCCAGCGAGGTTCAGGCGAAATTCCTGAAGAGGAACGGGGCAGACGAGGTTGTTTTTCCGGAACAGCAGATTGCGAGATGGGCGGCTATCCGGTACAGCTCGGATCACGTTTTTGATTATTTTGCCATGGATGATGACTGTGCCATCTTCGAGGTGTCTGTTCCCGATAACTGGGTCGGGAAGTCGGTCGGGGAGCTGAATATCCGGAAGCGTTACCGGATCAATATCCTCGCCCTAAAGGCCGATGAGCGGATTGATATGAATATCACATCCGAGACGGTTCTGACGGCAGAAGAAAATCTTCTGGTGCTCGGGAAGAACAAGGATATGCAGAAATGCTTCCGGATCTGAGAAAGCTGGCGTAACGGCGGGACAGCAGATGCGGCTCACGTAAAAACAGAAGGACAGCGGAATTGCAATAACTGCGATACGGCAGATGCGGCTCACGTAAAGATAGAAGGACAGCGGAATTGCAATAACTGCGATACGGCAGATGCGGCTCACGTAAAAACAGAAGGACAGCGGAATTGCAATAACTGCGATACGGCATATGGGGCTCATATAAAGACCGAAGACAGCGGAGATGCCGGGGAAAGTGAGACAGATCGGAAGGAGGGATCGTTATGAAGATATTGTTGTTGATAGCGTTCCTTGCGGTGCTTGCGATTGTGGGTGATCACCTCATATCTTCATTTGACGAACTGATAGAGAAATACTACCATAATAAGAATAAGGACAGTAAATGATGATGATTTGGAAGGGGCTGCGGAATCTGTATGGAGAATGGACAGGTCAGGAATGCCGGAGCAAAGGAGAGAGAAAAAATACCGGTTGAAACCGCCATATCGTCGATAAACGACAGGGTGAGCACGCGGGAAAGAATCCGGGAGATTTTATTTTCTGCAGGGATGCTGGGACTATGCTCCGTGATCTGCTGGTGGTTTAAGCTTCTGAACGGTGTGGAATCCAATATCGTGGTGCTCTATATCTTCTTTGTTTTTCTGATTTCGGTGCGCACGGCAAACTGGATCTACAGTGTCTGCGCTGCTGGACTAAGCGTCGTGATCTATAATTTTCTGTTTACGGCTCCGGAATTCACGCTTCACGCCTATGACAACCGCTATACGGTTTCCTTCGGTGTGATGCTGCTGATCGCTCTGCTGACCGGTGTAATGGCCGCCAGACTGCGGACGCAGGCGAGGAATTCCGCGCGCATGGCATTTCGGGTCAGTGTTCTGTACGAGACGAATCAGCTGGTGGAAAAGTGCAGGAGTCAGGACGAGATCAAGGAGATCACAGCGAAGCAGCTTGTGAGGCTTCTCCACAGGAATGTGCTTTTGTATAGAGAGAGTACGGAAGAAAAACCGGCGGTATTTCTGTCGGACGATTCCGGTGAACCTGGCTTTTGTCCCGAAGAAGAGAAAAAGGCGGCGGAACTGGCATTTAAAGATGGTGGGAAAACCGGGAGGAGTACGGATTTCTTCCCGGACGCAGCCTGTGTGTACCTGACGATCCGACTGAATCAGGTGGTGTACGGCGTCATGGGAATTGATGTCCGGGAAAATGAGCTGGACACCTATGAGGAGAGCATGGTGACGGCGATACTCGGGGAAGCCGCGATTGCCCTGGAGAATAAGCGGAACGAGCAGGAAAAGGAACAGGCACGGCTGATGGCGAAGAACGAACAGCTTCGCGCGAATCTTCTTCGCTCGATTTCTCATGACCTGAGGACTCCGCTGACATCGATTTCAGGCACAGCGAGCCTCCTGCTGTCCGATGGGGACAGGCTGGATGATGCGTCGAGGAAAAATCTTTATTCCAATATATATGAGGATTCTATGTGGCTGGAGGATCTGGTGGAGAATCTGCTGTCCATTACGCGGCTGAAGGATGATCAGACCAGAATTCATACCTCCGCGGAATTCGTCAGTGAGGTGATTGAAGAGGCTCGGAGGCACTGCAGCCGGAAGCTTTCCGAGCATAGGTTTTTTACAGAGGAGTCATCGGAGGTGCTGCTGGGAAAAATGGACGCGCACCTGATTATTCAGGTACTGGTCAATCTGGTGAATAACGCCGTGAAGTATACGCCGCCGGGTTCGGATATCCGGATCTGCACGGAGCGGAAGGGGGATATGATTCAGATTTCAGTAAAGGATAACGGGGCTGGTGTGTCTGAGACAGACCGGCCGCATATCTTTGACATGTTTTACAGCGGTAAAAAGACAGTGGCGGACAGCAGCAGAAGTCTCGGCCTCGGTCTTGCCCTTTGCAGGGAAATTGTGCAGGCGCACGGCGGTAAGATCTGGTATGAGGAGAATGTTCCGCACGGCAGTATTTTCCGGTTTACAATACCGGCGGAGGAGGTTCGGACGGATGTCTAAGGCAACGATTCTTGTGGTAGAGGATGATCCCTCTGTGCAGAACCTGATTACGACGGCTCTGAAGATGTACGGATACGATTCGGTTACAGCCGGGAACGGGCAGACTGCGGTGATGCAGGCGGCTACCCGCAGCCCGGATGTTATTTTTCTGGATCTGGGACTGCCGGACATGGATGGCGTAGAGGTAATCCGAAAAGTGCGGACCTGGTCCGCGCTTCCGATCATTGTGATCAGCGCGAGAAGCGAGGAGACCGACAAGATCGAGGCACTCGACGCGGGGGCGGACGATTATCTGACAAAACCGTTTTCTGTGGAGGAGCTTCTGGCAAGGCTCCGCGTCTCGCTGAGACGTCTGCCGTTTCTGAAGCAGGCGGCGGAACCGACGCCGGTGTTCACAAACGGGGGACTGGTCATCGATTTTCCGGCGGAGACGGTGACTTTGGACGGAAGGGAGCTCCACCTGACGCCGATTGAATATAAGCTGATCTCTCTGCTCGCGCACAATGAGGGAAAGGTTCTGACCTATTCCTATATCACGAAGGCGATCTGGGGAGAATCCGCGGAGAGCGAAATGGCGTCGCTGCGGGTATTTATGGCAAATCTGCGAAAAAAGCTGGAAGATAAGGAGGGCTCGCAGCATTTTATTCAGACACACATCGGTATCGGATACCGGATGCTGAAGGCAGAAGAAGACGGAAGGGGAAAGAACCGACAGCCCGGGAATTGCTGAGATCTGTGCTTCATGCGCCCAGATCATCCCCGGCTTTGCATTCTCGCATTTGGCGTTTTACCATTTCATGCACTGACAGGGACGTGTCAATAAAGTCCCTGCCTTTTTGTGTGCAAGGTGATGCGGGCCATTCCCGGTCAGAGGCTGTCTGGTGATGAAGACTGCCTTTTTGTACAGAAGGTGAGGCCGGTCAGGACTTCTGACCGGGTGATTCCGTTGCGTAAAAATGAGAAAATATAAAAATATTACGTGAAAAAACAGAAAATCACAGGACAGTGTCTGGAAAATGAAGTATAGTGTATAGGAAACCGAAAGAACGGACATCAACTGAGTTCAGCATCGCAGTGAGAACTGCAGAAAGGACAGATTATGTGTACAGCGGCAACATATACAGGTAAGGATCATTATTTTGGAAGAAATCTTGATCTGGAGTATTCCTATCATGAATCGGTAACGGTCACACCGAGAAACAAGGAACTTGTGTTCCGTCATTTGGCTCCTATACCAAACCACCTGGCAATGATCGGCATGGCATATGTGGTTGGAGATTATCCGCTATATTATGATGCAATGAATGAAAAGGGACTGTCGATGGCAGGTCTGAACTTTCCCGGAAACGCGGATTACAGAAAGCCGGAGGAGGGAAAGGACAATGTCGCTTCCTTTGAATTCATTTCATGGATTCTGGGTCAGTGCGGAAGTGTGGAGGAAGCCAGAAAGTATCTGTCAAGAATCAACCTGACCGATGACGCTTTTGCGGCGGAGCTTCCGCCTTCACCGCTTCACTGGATTGTCGCCGATCAGAAGGAGTGCGTGGTATTCGAACAGACGACGCGGGGCGCGCAGATCTACGATAACCCGGTAGGAGTGATGACCAATAATCCGACCTTTGATTATCAGATGACACATCTCGCAGATTATATGAACGCATCCGCCGGGCTTCCGGAGCAGAAGCTGATCCCGGGCGTGGAGCTGAACGCGTACAGCCGCGGCATGGGCGGAATGGGAATTCCGGGAGATCTTTCCTCGGCCTCAAGATTTGTAAAGGTCGCATTTACAAAGATGAATTCCCTGAAGGCGGAGGATGAATCCGCAAGTATCAGCCAGTTTTTCAAAATCCTCGGATCTGTCGAGCAGCAGAAAGGATGCTGCCGTCTTGCGACGGACAAGGACGGGAACCCGGTCTGCGAGTATACGATCTACAGCTCCTGCTGCAATATGGACAAGGGAATCTATTATTACACGACGTATGAGAACAGTCAGATCACGGCGGTTGACATGCATCACACAGATCTTGACGGGAGCAGTCTCACCTCGTACGAACTTATAAAGGGACAGCAGATCCGGATGCAGAATTAAAAGATAATGCTGACAACTGTGGCATGACAACTACAGCACTGCGAATCGGCAATATTGTGACTGGACTTATCATGACAATATCGGGTATAATACAGTTACGTGCTGAATATTGTGATGGATAGGATGGAATTATCACAAAAACTCAGACAGCACAAATCAGGAAAGAATCATATAGGAGCAATCAGACAGGAGGCGTGTTATGAAGTTCAAATGTAAGGTTTGTGGGTATATCTACGAGGGAGATCAGGCTCCGGAGGAGTGCCCGAAGTGTCATCAGAAGAATGTATTTGAGCCGGTGGATGAAGAAAAGAAGAATCCTTATGCCGGTACCAAGACGGAGAAGAACCTGCTGGAGGCTTTCTCCGGTGAGTCACAGGCGCGCAACAAATACACATTCTTCGCTTCCGTTGCGAAGAAGCAGGGATTTGAGCAGATTGCGGCACTTTTTCTGAAAACAGCGGACAACGAGAAAGAGCATGCAAAGCTTTGGTTCAAGGAACTCGGTATGCTCGGCGACACAGAAGAGAATCTGCTGTCCGGTGCTCTTGGCGAGAATTATGAGTGGACCGATATGTATGTGCGTATGGCAAAGGATGCCGACGAGGAAGGCTTCCACGAGCTGGCCGAGAAGTTCCGCGGTGTTGCCGCGATCGAGAAGACACACGAGGAGCGCTACCGCAAGCTGCTTCACAACGTAGAGATGAAAGAGGTCTTCAAGAAGAGCGAGGTCAAGGTCTGGGAGTGCAGAAACTGCGGACATATCGTTGTGGGAACAGAAGCTCCGGAGGTTTGTCCGGTATGCAATCATCCGCAGTCCTTCTTTGAGGTTCATGAAGAGAACTATTGATTTTTCTGCTTAATATCTGGTGCATTCGTATGTTATTGGTTTTACCGGCTGACGTCTTCCATGGGATTGCTCGTTGGAGATGTCAGATGGACGTATATCAGGTACCTTTTACGGATGTGTGATTCAGCGGGATGGCAAATGAGAGCGTTTGCCACCCCGCTGTTGTTTTTCTTGCATGTACGGAGGGTATTCCGGAAATATGATGTGGGAACCGGCACTGCCGGTGGGAGGAATTATAAATTTATATTACCGGCAGGGGTTTTTGTGTAGATAAGGCGGGATATCTTGGTGTATAATTCAATCCATGACAGTTACTTATGGTAACTGAAGGGAACTAAAGGGAACAATAAGCAGGTTCTGATGGATGAAGCAATCAAAGCGCAGATTTTGTTAACGGAAGCGGATGAGACCCAGGATCTGACAACTGGAGCGGGCGGGGCAAAACCGGATGATCAGAATTCTCAGAGAAACGGAAAATTATATAGCGGTAAGAAAACCTGCCGGCATAGCGACTCAGTCGGGAAGGCTGGGGCAGATGGATCTGGTGAATGAGCTTCTGAATGAGCTTGCGGCCAGACAGCGCAAGGAGAGACGCATACTGGGTAAGACACGGATGTCCAGGGCTCCGTATCTGGCGGTGATCAATCGTCTCGATCAGCCTGTGGAAGGGATCGTTCTCTTCGCGAAAAATCCGAAGGCTGCGGCGAAGCTCTCGGAGATGCTGAGAAATCACGAGATCCGCAAGGAGTATCTGGCTGTTGTATACCTGACGAAGGAAATCAGCTCTGGCAGCAGGATCGATATGGCTGGAGAGGTCAGAACGGGTGGCAGGAGCGGTCCGGACGGTGACATTGTAATGGATGAAGGGATGGCTCCGGCCGGTGACACCGGAATGGATGACGGGATCGGGCCGCTTGACGGGCAATGGCATCAGCTTTCAGATTTCATGCACAGCGATGGCAGAAGCAACCGATCTGAGATTGTCGGAGAGAGAGTACCGGGCGCGCAGAGGGCAGTTCTGAAGTACAGAATTCTGAAGATTTCCGGGGCGACTCAGGCCGGAACAAATCGCGGGCAGGAGTTGGACTGCGGAAGAAACGTGGCATGCCGGAGTGGCGAAAGCCGCGGGCAGGAGTTGGACTGCGGAAGAAACGCGGCATCCCGGAGTGGCGAAAGTCACGGGCAGGAGTTGGACTGCGGAAGAAGCATGGCATCCCGGAGCGGCGATAGTCACGGGCAGGAGCGGTTCTCCGGGAAGAAGGGAACTGACCGTGCCGGTGATAATTCCGGGAAAGAACAGCAGGCACCAGAGATTCCGGCTGACGTTTATGAGTCCGGCACGAAGAAGGCACTGCTGGAGATTGATCTTGGCACGGGCAGGCATCATCAGATCCGGCTGCAGCTTTCTCACGCGGGAATGCCGATTGTGGGAGACCGGAAATACGGTGTTGAGAGCTGCCGGGAGGTGGAACACACGAAAAAACGATGGGGAGAGCATGGAAATTTTCCGGCTCTGTGTGCGTTCCGTCTGATCTTTACCGATCCGTGGAGCAAAGCTCAGACAGAGATTCGGGCACTGCCGGAGGGGGAGAATTTCAGGGGCTTTGGGGAGATCCGGATGGAGGAGATCTGATCTGCCGTCGTATGCGATATATGTAAAATTAAATTCAGGGGAGCATCGCAGGATTTATGAAGAAAGCTATTCGTGTTTTTTTAATACTGCTGGTGATTTTCGTGGCGGGGGTGATTGTGTTTTCGCTGCAGATCAACCGCAGGCAGGAGCCGGAGAATACTGAGGAGGCAACGGGGCCGACGCTTCCGGTCGTCTTCATGGAGATTGACGGAACGGATGTGAACGAGATGTTCGGGGTGCGCGGAAATCTGCAGGAAACCTCGGAGAGGGACTCGGTCACTCCGCTTCCATCCTCGAAGAAACTGTCGTTCCGTATAGATCCGAAGGAATCGGAGATAACGGGAGTAAGTTATGAGATTTCGTCCATCGCGGATGAGAGTCTGGTGGAGAACGGAGAAATCACGGGTCAGAAGACCGGAGAGGATGGCTCGGTCACTGCTTCTTTTACGGCAAATTCGAACCTCCGGTCAGGCCAGGAATATATGCTTTGCATTGATCTGAAACTGAAGAGCGGTGATGATGTCCGATATTACACAAGACTAGTGCAGGGCAGCGGTATTGACTTCAGCGGATATCTGAAATTTGTCAGTGATTTCGGGATGATGTGTCTGGACAAGAACAATCAGGACACACTTGCGGGCTATCTGGAAACAGACGACAGCGGCACGTCAGGAGATTTTACGGATGTGGATATTACATCCGATACGGATACCGTTACCTGGGGAGACCTCGCGCCGTCTATGGTAACGGAGGCTGCGCCGGTAATCTGCGAGTGCAATACGACTACGGTCAGCATGGAAGCGGATTACATCATCAGTTCGAAGGACAGTGAGGGGCAGACGGAGTACTATAAGGTAAAAGATTTCTACCGCATGAAATACGCGGACGGCACGACAAATATCTCACTGCTGAACTTCAAGAGGACGGCAGCGCTGATCTTCGACAGCAGCCTTCCGGTTCTGACAGACAGCGGGCTTTTGCTCGGCGTTCAGGACAGCAGCATTTCCTATGCGTCCAGTGAGACGGGAAATATTGCTGTTTTTGCGGAAAACGGAGATCTCTGGTCGTACAATACGGAAACCGGAGCGTTGAGCTGCCTTTTTTCCTTCCGTGAAAAAGCAAACGGGGCTTATACCTTTGATGACCGTACGGAAAATGAGCAGCATGACTTTGCAATTGAAAATGTGTCGGAAAACGGGGACGTCACCTTTGTGCTGTACGGCTATATGCCGTCCGGAGCGCATGAGGGACGGATGGGGGCCGCCGTATTTACGTATTCGGCGAACACGGATATTTCAGAGGAGAGGATGTTTATTCCTCTCAATCAGAGCTACGATGTGCTGAAACGAAATATTTCCCGGCTGTCCTATGTGAGCAGCAAGGATGAGCTGTACCTGTTTCTCGGGACGGAGCTGTGCAAGATTAACCTTACGGACGGGTCGTACGACGTGGTGCAGGATACCATTGACAGCAGCGGATTCGCGTCGTCGGATTCGCAGCAGATGGTCGCATGGCTTGACAGTGACAATACAGGCGGCTCGAAGACGGCGACAATGCTCGATCTGGAGAGCGGAAAGACACTGCAGATTCCGGCGCCGGATGGGGAGGCCATTGTTTCCTGCGGCTTTGTGGACAATGATTATGTGTACGGGCTGGTTAAGGATGAGGATGTGGTTACCGGAAGTGACGGCACAATTACGTGTGGAATGTATCGTCTTGTCATTGAGGATATTAACGGAACGGTCAAGAAGGATTACCAGAAGGAGAATCAGT
The DNA here is from genome assembly GCF_052117805.1 of Bilifractor sp. LCP21S3_F8. NCBI lineage: Bacteria > Bacillati > Bacillota > Clostridia > Lachnospirales > Lachnospiraceae > Bilifractor > Bilifractor sp. LCP21S3_F8. Next base: position 36,287 of record NZ_JBQKIK010000022.1, read on the forward strand.
ATGTCACCGCGGTGTCAGAGGAGCATGACGCACTCGCACTCAGGCTGTCTACATTGTCCGACGGTACCTACCGGGATGCGGGAACGGACCGCATCGTAAAGAATGGACAGGAAGATACTGGTGTTGGCCTAAGCACCACGACCGACAGCCGGACGGGGCAGGAGAAGGTGCTTACTCTCGGAAGTGGTTCCGCTGAAAAAATCACACAGAAGAGTGCGGAGATTCTCTATACAAAAGCCGGGTCCGAGACCATTCTGGAGTGGCCGGAGTCGGATCAGAACCTGTATTCTGTATATGGGTTTGGAACGCTGCAGGGGATATACAGCAGCGCGAACCGGGCAATCGCGGCGGCGGATGGTGTGTCGGGACTGGTGCTTGACAGCGCACAGAGATATGTGTGGGTCAGAGGAGACTGGCCGTCTTCCTATACGATTGATACCGCGACGATTCCGGAGGGTTTCCTGGAGCTTGCCTATGATTCCGATGCGCTTGGAAATCTGCTCGGGTCCGGATATACTGTGCTGAATCTGTCGGGATGTACGCGTGAGGAGCTGTACTATCAGCTTTCAAAGGGTTATCCGGTGCTCGCAAAGGTTTCAGACAGCAGTGTATATTATGTGATCGGGTATGACGAGTATAATATCTGGATTTATGATAAAACGAGCGGGAAGGCAAAGGCGGTAGCTACAGATGATGCGGATGCGCTTTTCAAGAAGAATTCGTATCAGTTCCTGAGCTATATTGCCGCCTGAGTAAGACTATTCGCATTCAGTCTCTTACACACGCTTTGCGTGTGACGAGCCTGTCTGCGTTTTCGAAGAGCTGTTCAGACTGTGATATGTATAAGCTTATACATAAAAAAAGCCGTCTCAGGTGTCCGGAGATCCGGACAAGACCTGAAATGGCTTTTCCAATGTCATGATATATGTCTGACTGGTTCGCCGGAGCGATATCAGTCAACCGGGGAGAAGTCCTCCTTGCCGGCGCCGCAGATCGGGCATACCCAGTCATCGGGGAGATCCTCAAATGCTGTTCCGGGAGCGATTCCGTTGTCCGGATCTCCTTCTGCAGGATCATATACATATCCACAAGGACCACATTCATACTTTTGCATAGCTAATACCATCCCTTCTGTAATTTGAATAAGTTGATTTGTGAAAAATTCCTTCCGGAAATCCGGCGAAGAAAGTTTCTTGATCATGATTGCATTATATTATGAAGGAGTTAGGTTTGACAAGGCAAAACGGATATTTCATGTGGACAGTAACTGTCCGGCGGATTTTGAAGGTACAAAATAGAGAAGGGTGAAGGCCTATCGGTCTGAAGGGGGCTCAGCCGCAAAACTAAATTGTCTGAGGAGGCTCAGCCGCAAAACTAAAATGTCTCAGGGGTTGAGCCGCAAAACGACATTGTCTCAGGGGGGGCATCCACAAAACAAAAGTGACAAGAAAGGAAGTATTCTCATGGAGTTTCGGCCGTGCATCGACATACACAATGGAAAAGTAAAGCAGATTGTTGGAGGGACGCTGAAGGATGCGGGGGATTTCGCCGCGGAAAACTTTGTGTCCGAACAGGATGCCGCATTCTACGCGAGGCTGTACCGGCAGTACGGGCTTCGGAACGGGCATATTATCCTGCTGAACCCGCCGTCCTCAGAATACTATCAGGCAACACTGAGACAGGCGGAGGCCGCGCTTGCGGCATGGCCGGGAGGACTGCAGATCGGAGGCGGTGTCAATGCCGAGAATGCGGCTCGTTTTCTGGAAAAGGGAGCGAGTCATGTCATCGTTACATCTTATGTCTTTCGTGACGGAAAAGTTTCCATGGACCGGCTCGGACGACTGGTGTCTGCCGCGGGAAAGGAACACCTTGTCCTGGATCTCAGCTGCCGGAAAAAGGACGGCAGGTATTATATCGTGACGGACCGCTGGCAGAAATTTACGGACGTGGAAGTGACCATTGATTCTCTTTGCGAATTTGCAAAGTACTGCGATGAGTTCCTGATTCATGCGGCGGATGTCGAGGGCAGGGCGATGGGAGTCGAACGGGAGCTGGTGGATATTCTTGCGAAGGCATCGGAGAGAATTTCCGGGGCTATTCCGGATCCGCATAGAGATGGAACGAAAAAGATTTTTCCCATTACATATGCCGGGGGCGTGGGAAGCTTTGAGGATCTTCGCTGGCTGAAACTGGAGGGAAAGGATTGTATCAATGTGACGATTGGAAGCGCTCTGGATCTGTTCGGAGGCAGTATGAATTTTGAGAGGGTTCTCCGTACATGTGGACAAGATACAGCTTCAGAATGACGGAAAAACCGGAGATAATGAGATAAAACGCATGAATTTGTGCAAAAGCTTACAAAAAATGCCGACAATATAGCATAAATTTTTACGTGTATTTTTAATTCATTGTATACATTGAACAATAGGGTGTTATACTGAATCTATACTCATCTGCGTGTTCTGGCGGAAAGGAAGACGCGATGATTGGATAGTATGTTTAGGAGGGTATTACAATGATAATTATCGGAGAGAAGATCAACGGATCGATTCCTGCAGTCGCGGAAGCGATCAAGAATCGTGACGCAGATGAAATCAAGCGCCGTGCGCTGATTCAGGCGAATGCGAGAGCAGATTATATTGACTGCTGCGCGTCCGTTCCGGAAGCGGAGGAGGTAGAGACACTGAAATGGATGATCGACTGCATTCAGGAAGTTACGGATGTTCCGATTGCGGTTGACAGTCCGAGCCCCAGAGTCCTGAAGGAGATATTCCCGTACTGCAAGAAGCCCGGAATCATCAATTCCGTTTCCGGAGAAGGCGACAAGATTGACATTCTCTTCCCGGCGATTGCCGATACGAAATGGGAAGTTATCGCACTGTGCAGTGACGATACTGGAATTCCCAAGACGGCGGATGACAGACTCAGAGTTTTCCATCATATCATGGATGAGGCGAAGAAATACAACATTGCTCCGAGCCGTATCCATATTGATCCGCTGATCGAGATGCTTTGCACGTCCGAGGATGGAATCGGGATGGTGGAGAGCGTTATGCAGACGATTCGCAGCGAGTATCCGAGCATTCATATTACCGGCGCTGTAAGTAATATTTCCTTCAATCTCCCGGCAAGGAAGCTTGTCAATATCGGATTTACGGTTCTGGCTATGAAGGCAGGACTTGACAGCGCGATCTTCGATCCGACGAACCGGGATCTTCTGGGAGTTATCTTCGCAACCGAGGCGCTTCTCGGCAACGATGAGTACTGCATGGAGTATATTGAAGGATTCCGTGATGGACTGTACGGACCGAAACCGAAGGCATAAGAAACGGGTTAAACGCATATTGCTTCAAGAGGATGTACAGGCGGCAGAAATGTTGGAAAAACTGCCATAAGAAACGGATTACACGCACATACCCTCAGGAGGGGCACCACAACATGATATTCATTTCACAGACATCCTTGCGGAAAAGGAAATCTGTGATTGCGGAATGAATATAAATAAATTATTTAAAAGCGGAGGATTTTACAATGGGAAGTATCGAAGAAGTTGCTAATCTGGTTGAGCATGGACGTTCCAAGAAGGTTCCGGCTGCAGTTCAGGCTGCTCTGGATGAGGGAATTGATCCGAACGACATTCTGCAGAAGGGTATGATCGATACCATGGGTATCGTCGGAGAGAAGTTCAAGAACAATGAGATCTTCGTTCCGGAGATGCTGGTAGCTGCAAAAGCAATGAAGGCAGGCGTAGAGGTTCTGAAACCGCATCTTGCAACAGGAGCGGCAGGCAAGCTCGGCAAGGTCATCATTGCTACGGTAGCCGGCGACCTTCATGACATCGGCAAGAACCTTGTTGCGATGATGATCGAGTCCGCCGGATTTACAGTAATTGATCTGGGTGTTGACGTGCAGATCGACAAGATCATCGAGGCGGTCAATGAGAATCCGGATACAAAGATTGTTGCGCTGTCTGCCCTGCTGACAACCACAATGCCGTCGCTGAGAGATACTGTTGCCGCACTGAACGGCGCTCCGTTCCGCAGCAACATCAAGATTATGGTCGGCGGTGCTCCGATTACGCAGGAATTCGCGGATGAGATCGGCGCAGACGGATATTCCGAGGATGCTGCATCGGCTGCTGAGCTTGCGAAGAAGCTGGTTGGCGCAGAATAATTTCATAAGAACAGGTATATGGGCCGGCGCATGGGGAAGCTTGTATGCGTCGGCTCTTTTTCTGTTAGAGATAAAGATCTGTAAAGATCCGTAAAAGCGGGATGGCCGGGGATGCCGGCAGATTTTTTATAAGAGGTGATGGTTCATGGCAGAAAAATACAGAATATGTTTTCGGCCGCAGAACAAGGAAATAGAGGCCGATGCGGGAATGACCATTCTGGAGGCGGAGAGAATGGCGGGTCTGGAGCCGGACGCGCCCTGCGGCGGCTGCGGCAAGTGCGGAAAATGCAGAGTGGATATCCTGAAGGGAAAGAGAACCGGAGTGGTTCTGGCATGTCAGACCCGGATCGACAGCAGCATGACGGTAGATACGATGTATCAGGAAAAGGTCCGGAAAATACTGTCCGAGGGACTGACCAGGGAGGTACCGGTGGAGCCGGGAGCTTTTCCGGGAGAAGATCAGGCAGAGGTGAAGGCCGAAGGGAGAGAAGAATCCGGTGTTCCGTTCTTCCTGATGGCCTTTGATATCGGCACGACGACGGTTGTAGGATATCTTCTGGACGGGCATACCGGACGGACGCTTTCCGTTGCCAGCCGGATGAATCCGCAGCATGCGTTTGGCGCCGATGTGATTTCGAGAGCGAATTATGTGCTGGAACACGGAGAAGAGGGGAGCCGGGAGCTGAGAACATGCATTGTGAAAGCCATGAACGATTTGATCCGTGAGGCAGCGGAAAGCGCTGGGGTTCAGGTGGAGGATGTTCTGCAGACGGCTGTGGTCGGAAATACCTGTATGCATCATCTCTTCCTCGGGATATCTCCGGACAGCCTTGTGCACGCTCCCTATGTTCCAGCAGTGCGGAAGGGAATGATCCTGACGGCGGAGGAAACGGGACTGAGGTTCGGGCCCTGCTGTTCAATGGGGGAAAAGACAGGGGAAATCCCTGTATTTGAGCTTGAAAAGGAAACTCTGGCGAATAAAGACAGCGGAAAGCGCTTCCTGATCAGCCGGGACATGAGACGCGCGGACAGCATTCATGAGAAACAGGGAGTTGTCCTGCTCCTTCCGAATATTGCGGGATTTGTCGGAGCGGATACGATTGGCTGTATGGTATCGGCGGCCTTTGACCGGCTGGAGGAGCTGACTCTGATGGTGGACATCGGGACCAATGGAGAGATGGTTCTGGGAGATCAGAAAAAAATGCTTACGACCTCTACGGCTGCCGGACCTGCCTTTGAAGGCGCGAAAATTGAGTGCGGCATGCGGGGAGCAGATGGCGCGGTGAGTCATCTGCGGGAGTCGGACGATGGTTTTTCTCTGGAGGTCGTCGGAGATGTGAAGCCTGTCGGCATCTGTGGTTCCGGTCTGATTGACGCGCTTGCCTTTCTGATCCGCCATGGCTTTATCAATAATTACGGCGCTTTTCGTGATCCGGAGGACCTGGAGGATCCTCTGGCATGCAGGCTGAAGGACAGGTTGATCACCGTTCATGGACAGCCTGCCTTTCTGCTCGTCAGAGGCGAGGACAGCGCAGACGGCGGAGAGATCTATCTGACACAGAAGGACGTGAGGGAGGTTCAGCTGGCCAAGGGAGCGATTGCGGCAGGAATACAGATTCTGACGGAAAAACTGGGAAAGAAGACCGGAGAGATCCGGCACGTTTTTCTTGCGGGAGCCTTCGGAAACTATATGGATTCCGGGAGTGCCTGTGAGATCGGAATGATACCCTATGAGCTGCGGGACAGAATCACGGCGGTGGGGAATGCCGCCGGAGAGGGCGCAAAGCTTGCGGCGGTGAACCGGGGAGAGTTTGAGTATGCCTGCAGGCTGTCAGAGGAAACCGAATTCATTGAGCTTGCCTCAGAGAGCAGCTTTCAGGACGTTTTTGTAGACAAGCTGGAGTTCGAGCGCGCAGTGGAAGACGAATAAGAGCAGCGGCAATGAAGGAAAATGTGAAGGAAGAAAATGTCCGGGATCGGTTGATGACGGATTTCGCAAAGAAAAGACAGAGAAGGAATTTTTCAGGATATGATCGGAATAGGAATAGATACCGGCGGAACCTATACGGATATTGTCGTATATGACATGGGAAGCGGCAAGGTACTCGGATCGGGGAAGACCCCGACGACGAAGGACCATCTGGAGGTGTGCATTCTCAAGGCATTGGACAGCATGGATCAGAGCTATATCCACCAGGCGGAGCTTCTGGCGCTTTCCACGACGCTCGCGACAAATGCCTGTCTGGAGAATAAGGGAGGAAGGGCGAAGTGCCTGATGATCGGCATGAATCCGGAATCGATGAGCAATCTGGACCAGGTATATGGATCATACGGGTTCCGGGATCTGAAGGAGCTGGTCTTCATTGATGGGAAGCCGGAGCATTTATTTGAGAAACCGGAGGATCCGGACTGGGAGGAACTGAAGGAGAAGGGACCGGAGTGGTTCCGGGGCTGCCGGGCGGTGGGAATCACGCAGATCTATCCGGATGCAAACGGCGGACGATTTGAGCAGGAAGCGGAAAAAATCCTGAAGAAAGAGGGATTTCAGGTTACGACAGCATGGAATATGTTCCATGATGTGGATGTGCTGCGAAGAGGTGCCGGCACACTTCTGAATGCGCGATTGATTCCGATTATTTCGGACTTTCTGGACGCCGTGCGCAGAGCGCTGTCGGAACGGCATCTGAAGATGCCGATCGCGATCGTCGCGGGAAATGGAAATCAGATGGCTGAGGCGGTCGCGTGTGAGAGACCGGTGGAAACGCTGCTGTCCGGGCCGGCGGCAAGTGCGGTCGGCGGGAGTGTGATCTCGGGAGAGCCGGACGGGATTCTCGTGGACATGGGCGGTACAACGACGGATATCGCGCTGATCCGCGAGGGAGAGCCGGTGCTGGCGGATCATGGGATCTCGATCGGGCAGTGGAGAACCACGGTCAAGGGGCTGTATGTCGATACGACTTTGCTCGGCGGAGACAGCGAGGTTTTATTTGAAAACGGCCGCATTCTCCTTGGGAAGGAGCGGGTGATACCGCTTTCAGCTCTGGTGCAGATGTTCCCGGCACAGAAGGAGCAGATCATCCACAGGCTTCATGCGCTGGCGGAATCCGGCAAAAAACACACGCGGATGCTTCATGAATTTCTGGTGCTGCAGAATAATATTCTGGCTGATCCGGATCTTCGGGACCGGTATACGCCGGAGGAGATCCGGATCTGCGAGGTCCTGCGGAACGGACCGCTGATTTTGGAGGATTTTGCGGAAGCTGCCGGAGAAAGCGTGTACAAGCCGGGAACGGAGCGGCTGGAGGCGGAAGGCGTGATCATGCGCAGCGGCCTGACTCCGACGGATATGATGGTTCTGAAGGGAGACATCGATCTGTACGGAGAAGATTCTGCAAGAGCGGTTCGCGAGGCAGTGCGTTTCCTGATCCAGAATACGGATCCGGAATATTATCGAATGTCAGGGCGCGGGAAGACCGCATATCCGATGCGCGATCATGGCGCAGATGCAGAGGATGAAAAAAAGACAGCCGAGACCGGAAAGTCTGCAGAGACGGGGCCGGAGGAGGCAGTGGCGGACGAGGTATATCGCCTGGTAGAGAAGAAGATGTACCGCAGAATCGTGGAGATTCTGATGGCACAGCAGCATCCGGGGCAGCGGCGTTACCTGGAACAGGACGGGGTGAAGAAGATGATCGACTGGTCGTTTGAGGAAGCCAGGAGAGGCGGCGCAGAGGACTGGGCGGGAATGAGAATTCATACGGACCTGCCGATCATCGGCGTCGGCGCGCCGGTGCATATCTTTCTCCCGACCGTTGCAAAATACCTTGGGACGAGAGCAGTCATCCATCCTTACGCCGGCGTTGCCAATGCGCTGGGAGCGATTGCCGGGAAGGTTTCCGCGAGAGTCAGCATTCATGTGAAGGCGGATTATCAGGGTGCGGTTCCGGACGGATTCTCGGTGACCGATGGTAAGGGAAAACATAAATTTGAACATTATGAGGATGCGGAGCAATATGCGGAGAAAACCGCAAGAGAGCAGGCGGCAGAGGAAGCGTGCCGCCAGGGGGCCGGAGAGAATCCGGAGATCCGGATTCTGAAGCGGCAGATACGGACATCATCGGCAGTCGGTCCGGAAGTCTTCTTTGAGACGGTAGTGGAGGCTGTCGCTTCCGGGCGGTTCCAGGTTTCCGGGAGATCGTAAATTATGTCCCGTTACCTGGCTTTAATAGTTTAAAAATTGATTGGGCGACGGAAATCTAGCCTTTCCCCGTTTTTGGAGGCAGCTGAGCCGGATCGGTGTATGCGGGGATCCGGATTTCAACCTCGGTTCCCTGGCCCGGAGTGCTGGAATAGCGGAGCCCGTAGTCCTCACCGTAGAGAATCTGCAGACGGCGGTGTGTGTTGAAGATGGCGATCTGGTTTCCCTTACCGGAGGATGGTATTTTTCCGGTGAGCAGATCACCGATCTTCTCCGGCGGGATGCCGACGCCGTCATCCGAGAGAAGCAGAATCATGGTTCCGTTTTCGATCCATCCGGTCAGTACGATCGTTCCCTTCCGGCTTTCTTTTTCGAGAATGCCGTGCAGGATGCTGTTCTCGACAATCGGCTGAAGGGTCAGCCGGGGAATCCGATTTTCCATCATAGAATCCGGCACGTCCACGACGAAGTCGATGCCGTTGTCGAAGCGCATGTTCTGAAGGCGCACGTAGATTGAGGCATGTTCGATCTCCTCTTCCAGGACGCCGACGGAATCCTTGCGGCTGAGCGTAAGACGGTAAAATCTGGAGAGATCGCGGACAGCCTGATTGATTTCCCTTGTCCGTCCCTGCTGCGCCATCCAGTTGATCATTTCCATGGTGTTGTACAGAAAATGAGGATTGATCTGTGCCTGCAGAGAGCGGAACTCGGCGATCCGGAGCTCCTCGGACTGTTTCTGCTGTTTCTCCATCAGATTGTTGATCTGCCTTGCCATGTAGTTGTAAGAGTCGACCAGATCACCGATTTCATCATTTTCGGTCGGAGAATTCATGGGGACTGGCGGCCCGTTCTTAACCCTGCTCATCTGCCGGCTGACGGCGCTGATCCGGTCCGTGAAGGAGCGGGACAGGAAGTAGGCGAGAAAAATGGCGATGACGGCAGTCGCGGACCAGATCGTGACAAGCTTCAGCCAGTACATCATGGTCGTCCGGCGGAGAGGTGCGGAAGGCGTGATGCTCACCAGAAACCAGTCCGCCGCGGGAAGATAATAGTATGAGACATAGACTGTCTCGCCGAGGACCTTTTTTTCCAGGAACCCATTTGAACTCATCAGATTATTCTGGATGCTGCTGTAATTCATATAATAGATGCCGGAGAGCCTGGAATTTGTGGTTGTGACCATGGCATCTCTTTCATTTGTGATATAGGAGACGCCTCCCTCCGGTGTCGGGTGTCCGGTCAGAATCTCCCGGAGAGTATCGGAGTGAAAATAGCAGGCTACGTAGCACCTTGTGATGGTTCCGGAAGAATCCCTGACAGAGGCCGGGTGAATATAGGCGCAGTCTCCCAGGTCGTTTTTCTCGGAGACACCAAGGTACAGAGGGGGGCAGAACAGCTCCGATGGGTGCGTGCTGTAAAAAATGCCGTACCAGTAGGTCGCCGTTATGTCGTGCATGGAGGCGAAGACGCTGTTTCCCGCAGAGAAAACGCGGCTGTCCTTCGGGAGATCGACATAGATCCGGATTGCCGACACGCCGTTTGAAGAGAGATATCTGGAGAGACCGCTCGAGAATGCGGCGGCATCCTCCGAGGTCAGGGCATCCGGGACAGAGGTATCGATGGTCTCTGAAAATACACTGTTGTAGAACCGGTTGGTTCTGATCTGATCGTAGACATCGATGACGCTGCGGATCCGCTGCTGAAGCATAGGGGCGGATGCGGCGGTCTCAATCTGCTCCTGACGGAGAGTGTCGGAGGTGATCAGCTGATACAGTCTCGTGGAGAAAAAAATCCCCGCGACGATCATCGGAATCGCCACCGCAAGCATAATCGTCAGAAATAATTTGTACTGGATTTTCAAATCTCCGTAGAGATGGGAAAATCTGGTATTTTTTTTGCATTCTTTTTTCAAAGGGAACACCTGCTCTCCCGGTACTCGGATGGGGACTGGCCGGAATATTTCTTGAAGGCCTTTCCGAAGTAGTTGCTGTCATTATATCCGACGCGCGCGGCAATGTCGGATATATTGTTCCGGGGATCCGCGAGCAGCTCCTTCGCTCTCTCCAGGCGGAATTCCGTAAGATACTGGTTGAGGGTCTGCCCGGTCTCGTTCTTGAACACCGTGCATGCGTAGGATGCGGACAGAGACGCATACCCGCTGATTTCCTTTGTGGAAAGCATCGGATTGCTGTAGTGGCGGCTGATATATTCCTTGATCAGATAGACCGAGGAATTCATCGGAACATAGTTCTCCACATCGTTCAGGAAATCGTTGATGGTCTTCTTCAGCATGTCGTGGAGTTCCGGATACGAAAAACAGCGGTTGAGGGAATCCAGGGTGTTGTCAAAGCTGTTCTGGGTGCCGGAACCCGGGAGCTGGCGCTGCCTTCTCTGTGTGAAGACGGCATCGAGGAGCCGGTAGTACAGGGTCTGGATATTCCCCCGTATCAGAGCGGGGTTCTCGAAGACAGCCTGATACAGCCTTTCCATGAGTTCCTCCAGAATGACGCGGGAGGGATTCCTCAGAGCCTTGGTCAGCTCTTCGTAGATTGTCTCCGGGTTTTCCCGGGAGGGGAAAACTGACTCCGGATCGCTGCAGAGAACTGTCCTATTATTATAGAAGAAACTGCTCTGCAGACGGATGGCGGCGGAACTGTAGGAATCGTAAAGCTTCTGAATTCCGCTTACGATCTGTCCGGCAGACAGATACCAGTTGTCCGTGTCGATATGACAGGAGAGGAAATCCGTGACCGTCCGGACCGTGTTCAGAGTGAACGAGTTTTTCCGGAACAGATGGAAGACAAACAGGTTTGGTTTCTTTTCGGCGGCGATCACATGAAGATGCAGCTGACGCGCAAAATCATGGAGCAGCTTCTGAAGGCGGGAGAAAAAATCGGGGCTCAGGTCAACCTGTTCGTCTGTCTGCAGGAGAACGGTAAAGGCAGCGTGAAACAGGTCGACAGACCCGTAGCGTGTACAGTACTTCCGGCTCAGATCCTCTACGGATTTACGCGAAGAGGGGTACGGCATCGTCAGGCAGAGCGCCAGATGAGCGGCGGAAATGGAATCTGTGATGCTCTCCGCGTTTTTGGTCTGTTCAATGGTGTGATAGCGCTCGATGGAGGTTCTGACCGTCTCTTCCACCTCGCGGATATCCAGAGGCTTTTCCACATAATTCACAGCCTGAAGGCGAATGGCGGCCTTCAGGTACTCTTTGTCGGTATAACCGCTCATGAAAATGAAGACTGTGTCAGGCATGAGCGTATGAATCCGTTCCATCATTTCAATTCCGGACATCCGGGGCATCCGCACATCACTCAGGATGATTTCCGGTTTATGAACGGAGGCCTGATGGAGCCCCTCCAGACCGTCTCCGGCGACATAGACCTCGTCGATGCCGAGCCGGATCCAGTCGATGGAGGAGGTCAGTCCCGTGCGGGTCAGATTTTCGTCGTCTACAATCAGAAGTTTAATGGTGATACCTCCCTGAAAAACGCAAGAGTGTGGTTTTTGTTCGTGTTTTCGTTTAAATCAACAATATACAAACATATGATAGCACGGAATGAATCAGATTCGGAAAAAATATTACCCGATTCCATAAAAAATTCCTCTTAAAGCATACTCTGGTCCGATGCTATACTTCTTTCATATGGAAAGGAGGACAAGAGCGTGTCAGAGGATTTGATTCTGGAACTTAAAGGTATTACCAAGATTTTCCCCGGTGTGAAAGCGCTGAATAACGTGCAGTTTCAGCTCCGCCGCGGAGAAGTACATGCTCTGATGGGAGAGAACGGAGCGGGCAAATCTACGTTCATCAAGGTTATCACAGGTGTTCATGCGGCAGAAGAGGGCCACATGTACCTGAACGGCAAGGAGGTGCATTTCAAAGGGCCGAAGGATGCTCTGTCAGCAGGTATTGCTGCCGTTTATCAGCATCCGACGACTTATCCGACGCTGAGTGTCACCGAGAATATTTTTATCGGTCATGAATTTATTAAGCACGGGATGATCCAGTGGAGACAGATGAATCAGGAGGCCAAAAGGCTTCTCGACCGTCTCGACGCGGATTTCAAGCCGAGCGACGAGATGGGAACGCTTTCGGTAGCTCAGCAGCAGATGGTTGAGATTGCCAAGGCACTTTCCACAAACGCCAAGATCATCATTCTCGATGAGCCGACGGCGGCGCTTACGGCAAATGAGTCCGAGAAGCTGTACCGGATCGTGGATCAGCTCAGAGAAGAGGGAGTTTCCATTATCTTCATCTCGCACCGCATGGAGGACATGTACCGGCTTGCTTCAAGAGTTACCGTATTCCGTGATTCCCAGTACATCGGAACCTATGATGTAGACAAGATCACCGAGGCGGATCTGATCAAGGCGATGGTCGGACGTGAGATCTCGGATATGTATCCGAAGCCGGAGGTGAAAATCGGTGAAGAGGTATTCCGCATTGAGGGAATGAGCCGTACAGGATATTTCAAGGATGTATCTCTGAATATTCATGCCGGAGAGATTGTGGGACTGACCGGTCTGGTCGGCGCGGGACGTACAGAGACCATGGAAGCGGTATGCGGCATCACAAAGCCGGATGCCGGCAAGGTATTCGTCAATGGAAAAGAGGTTCATATCAAGAATCCTGCGGATGCGATGAAGGAAGGAATCGTCCTTCTTCCGGAGGATCGTCAGAAACAGGGCCTGATCCTCAGCTGGGGGCTTGGGGACAACGTCATTCTTCCAGTGCAGGATGAGCTTGCAAAGGGACCCTTCAAGGTAAAGAACGAATCGAAGGAGCGGGAGCTCGCGAAGAAGTACCTGGAAGAGGTTGATACAAAGGCAGTGACGATCTTTGATCCGGGCAGCAGCCTGTCCGGTGGAAATCAGCAGAAGGTCGTGGTTGCGAAGGCACTTGTTCAGGATAATATGAAGGTGCTGATCATGGATGAGCCGACCAAGGGCGTTGATGTCGGCGCGAAGGCAGAGATTTACAGCATCATGGGAGATCTGGCGAAGAAGGGATATGCGATTCTTCTGATTTCCTCCGAGATGGCAGAGATCCTGGGCATGAGCGATCGGATTTACACGATGTGCAAGGGCCGGATTACCGGATGCCTCGATATCAATGAGGCTTCTCAGGAAAGCCTTCTGGAGCTTTCCATGGAAAACAGCAGGACTACCGGGAAGGAGGCAGTTAAATAATGAATCAGAAAAAATCATTATGGAAAATCATCACCGGTTCCCGTGAAGTCAGCCTGCTGCTGATCCTCATTGTGATGCTGGTTATCGTTCAGATTCTCAGCCGGGGCACATTCCTGACGCCGACGAACATCGGACAGATCTTCCGGAATAATGCGCTGACCATGCTGATGGCGCTCGGTATGCTCTGTGTCATGCTTACCGCCGGCATTGATATCTCGATTACTTCAACGCTTGCTTTTACCGGAATGATCATCGGAATGCTGCAGAAGAGAGCAGGATTCACCAATACACTGGTTCTGTTCCTGCTGGCCGCGCTGATCGGTATCGCCTGTGGTTTCCTGAACGGACTGATCATTTCAAAGGGCCATCTGGCACCGATTATCTGTACGATGGGCTTCATGTATATCTGGCGTGGACTTGCCTATGTGGTATCCAACAACCAGTGGGCATCCGGCGCGGACGTGGCAAAATTCGCCGAGTTCGGAAAGGACGGATCGGTCGGCCCGTACATTGTTCTGATTGTCGCCTATGTTGTCTTCTTCGTCGTCATGAAATGGACGACCTTTGGACGCCGCATCTATGCGGTCGGCTCGAATGCCGATGCCGCACGGGTGTCCGGTATTAATGTAGACCGCGTTCTGATTCAGGTCTACACGATGATGGGTCTTCTGGCAGGAATTGCCGGTGCCCTCTCGGTATCCATCTATGCTTCCGCACAGCCGAACATGCAGTACGGAAAAGAAATGGATGTTATCGCGGCCTGCGTCATCGGCGGCACATCCATGAACGGCGGCCGCGGATCAGTTGTGGGAACCTTCCTCGGAGCCCTGTTCTACGCGGTTCTCGCAAAGGCACTTCCGCTGGTCGGCCTGGATTCCATCTGGCAGAACCTGATCAAGGGTGTCGTGGTACTGGCCGTTGTTCTTATTAACGTACTGACGCAGCGCACGATGGACAGAGCCGCACTGGAAAGAAGGGAGATGTAATCATGGCAGGAAAATCAGGAAGAACCATAGATGCCACCCCGAAGACCAGTATTAAGAGCAAAGTCTTAAGCTGGGAGAGTGGCCTGATCGTTATTTTTATCGCAGTATTGATTTTCGGATCGATTGTCTCCAAGAGCTTCACCTTTTCCAATGTTCTCCGTGAGATGCCGAAATATCTGTCGGAACTGTTCATGATGTACGCGATGGGATTCATCCTTGTCATCGCTGAAATCGATATTTCTGTCGGAGCCATTGTGTGTCTGGCCGGAACAATGACCTGCTTCGCAAACCGGGCGGGAGCACCGCTGATCGTACAGATTATCGTCTGCATCGGCGTAGGATTCCTCTGCGGCAGCCTGAACGGAGTGATCGCGACGCATTTCCAGGAGCTGCCGACCATGATCATCACGCTCGGCACCCAGATCATCTTCCGCGGAATCGCGGAGGTATCCATGGGCAGCGGCGGATCGATATCTCTGTCAGATCCGATGGGATTCTCAAAAATCGGAGGCATGGTCGGACCGTTTCCGATTGCCTTCTTCCTTATTATTATCACAGCGATCATCTTTATCTTCATCCTGTCCAGGACAACATTCGGACGGAAGATGTACGCGGTCGGATCCAACCGTACGGCAGCTCTGTACGCGGGAATCCCGGTTCAGAAGATCCGTCAGATCTGCTTTACGCTGGTAGGCACCATGGCAGGTATCTGTGCGCTGTTCCTTCTTGCGACCTCCTTCGGAGCCAATACCACAACCGGACAGGGCTTTGAGATGGACGTCATCGCAATGTGCGTATTTGGCGGCATCGCCACCACCGGCGGCAAGGGAAATCTCGTCGGCGCGACGATCGCGGGATTCACCATCGTATGTCTCCGCATCGCCCTCGGACAGCTGAACATGAGCGGCCAGACGATTCTGGTCATCATCGGTATCCTGCTGATTGTGTCTGCCCTTATTCCGGGAATCAATCAGTCTATAAAGAACAGAAGAAAAACGATTGCGGCGAAATGAGAATCGCATCGGGTCCTATACGCGCGCTTCGCGACGAGCTCCGGAGCCGCGCCCGAATGATATGGACCAACAGGACGGGTTCATACGGGGCTTTGCGACAGGTGAGCTGTTTGCGATTTCGAGGAGCCTGCATCGTTGGATTGTACCTTTTTTCTAAAAATATTACCATTTCAAGAAAAAAATGGTGATGTTACACTTAATCTACAGTCAGAAATCACAGGAGGTTTCTGATGGGGGTAACCGGTCGGCGAGACCGGAAACAGCAAATGGTCGATGAGACCAGAATGATTCAGGAGGGTTTAACAATGAAAAAACAGGTAGTTAGCGTAGTACTGACGGCCGCTATGGCAGCCGGACTGTTAGCGGGATGCGGAAGCAGCACATCTACTTCCACCAGCAGCAAGTCATCCTCAGGCAGTTCTGCTTCCTCGGCAAGCACATCATCCACAGCAGGCACTTCATCCGCGAGCAGCGCAGCTGCTTCTTCCAGCAGTGCTGAGGCCGTTGCCTCCACATCCGGGGCAGCCGGCGGAGTCGGTGATGTATCCGGCACCTATGCACTGGTTCCGAAGTCAGCCGGAAACCCGTTCAACGAGAGAGAAGCTTCCGGATTCCAGGATGCTCTGAAGGCACTGGGATGCTCTGATGACCAGATCATCGTATCTTATCCGGATAATGCCACTGCTGATGCGCAGATCACAGTTATCCAGTCTCTGATCTCACAGGGTGTAAGCTCCATCGCGGTTGCGGCAAATGACGCAAGCGCTCTTGACGCGGCACTGAAGCAGGCATCTGACGCCGGAATCAAGGTATGCACCCTCGACTCCGATGTTGACGCTGATTATCGTTCTGTATTCTGCAACCAGGCCGGCGTTAAGGAAATCGCGCAGGCTCTTATGGACGCAGTTTATGATATCTCCGGCGGCTCCGGCGAGTACGCGATTCTTTCCGCTACCTCTCAGGCGACAAACCAGAACGCATGGATCGCCGCGATGAAAGAGATCGCTGAGTCCGATGACAAATATGCGGATCTGAAGCTTGACGAGATCGCATACGGCGATGATGAGGCTCAGAAGTCCACAGACCAGACACAGGCTCTTCTGACCAAATATCCGGATCTGAAGGTTATCTGCTCCCCGACAACCGTAGGTATCGCTGCAGCAGCAAAGGTTCTTCAGGACCAGAAGTCTTCTGTAAAGCTTACCGGACTTGGACTTCCGTCTGAGATGAAAGAGTACATCGGTGACGATGATTCTCATTCCTGCCCGTACATGTTCCTGTGGAACCCGATTGACCTCGGCGCTCTGGCAGCATATGCTTCCGTAGCTCTGGTTAACGGCTCCATGACCGGCGCTGTAGGCGACACCTTCTCCGCAGGAGATCTGAACGATGGCAATCCGTATGAGATTACCGCAAACGCTGACGGTGCTTCTGAGGTTATCCTTGGACAGCCGTTCAAGTTCGATCCGAGCAACATCGAAGAGTGGGCAGAGGTTTACTAAATCGCAAACTGACACGCCGCATTCAAAACGCGGCATAGAAGCATAGAAACGAAACCGGCATCCGAAAGGGTGCCGGTTTTTTGGTGATCAGAAACGCTGGCATAACGGAAAAAGTATGTGACCTTCTTACAAAGCAAATAAAATGAAGCAGCATAGGAAAAGTAAGCATTAAAAAGAATAACAAAGAAGAGCAGGCGAAAGCACGAATACGTTAAAAAGAATATCAAAGAAGAGTAAGCGAAAGCGCTAATACGTAAAAGAATAAGCGAAAGCGCTGATACATTTAAGAGAATATTAAAGAAGAGTAAGAGAAAGCGTTTGTCAGAACATGAAAAAGACCTGCCCGGATCACCGGACAGGTCTTTTTAAGAAGCGGAGATGAAGGGAGTTGAACCCTTGCGCCGGTTACCCGACCTATCGCATTTCGAGTGCGACCTCTTCGGCCACTTGAGTACATCTCCGTATTTGATCTGCGGGAAGCTCACTGTAAAGGACATGAGCCAAACCCACTGTGTAACATCACTATTCTAGCAGAGACAGGACAGCACTTCAAGGACTTTTTGAATATTCCATCGTTTTACAACTTGTAATGCAAATTTAGAACGGATATGATATAAATTAAGTATTTGAAAGCGCACGGCTGAACGCTATGATGCATACTGTTAATTGCAGATAAACTGTATGGAACGGACAGGTTCCGGGAAAGGGTATATATGGGCAAGTATACGAAGCAGGATATTTTCAGGATCGTAGAGGAAGAGGATGTAGAGTTTATCCGTCTTCAGTTCACCGATATCTTCGGCATGCCGAAAAATCTGGCAATTACCGCAAGCCACCTGGAGCAGGCACTCAACAATGGATGCACCTTCGAGGCATCTGCCATCGGAGGTATCCGGGACGGGGCGGAGGAGCTGTATCTGTACCCGGATCTTGATACGTTTGAAATCTATCCGTGGAGACCTCAGACAGGAAAGGTTGCCCGGATGTACTGCGATATTTACACAGAAGAGGGAGAGCCTTTTGCAGGCGACTGCCGTCAGGTGCTCAAAAGAGTTCTGAAGGAAGCGGCTGACATGGGCCTGAGGTTCGAGATCCGTCCGGAACAGGAATTTTTCCTGTTTCATACCGATGACGAAGGGCATCCGACAACGACAACACATGAGATCGCCGGGTTTTACGATGTAGCTCCGCTCGATCTGGCGGAGAATGTGCGCAGAGATATTATCCTCACGCTGGAAGAGATGGACTTTGAGGTGCTCGGTTCTCATCACGAGATTTCACCGGCACAGCATGAGATTGATTTTGCGGAGGGACGCGCGGACCGGATCGCTGACGACGTAGTGACTTTCCGGATGGTGGTGAAGACCATAGCCAAAAAGCATGGCCTCTATGCAACCTTCCTGCCGAAACCAACGGAGGGGGTCAACGGATCCGGAATGCACATCAATATTATCTGCCGGGATCTGCTTGGCAAGAATCTCTTTGCGGATGAAACCGGAAGCGGAGACCTGTCAGAAACCGGTCAGCAGTTCGTGGCGGGTCTTCTGGCACACAGCAAATCGATCACGCTGTTCACAAATCCAATTGTAAACTCCTATAAGAGACTGATTCCCGGTTTTGACGCGCCTACGCAGATCGCGTGGTCAGATAATCTGGCGAATCGCTCGGCAGTGATCAATGTGCCCCATCGCAAGGGAAATAATGCCCGCATCGAGTACAGAAGCCCCGATGGAGTCTGCAATCCTTATCTGGCATTTGCGGTCATCCTGGCAGCCGGCCTGGACGGCATCCGGAACAGGATGAAGGCGCCGGAGAAGGCGGATGTCCGTCTGTCCGGAAAATCAAGGTGGGAGCTGAAGAATATGCATCTTGATACTCTGCCGGAGACACTGGGAGAGGCAATGGAATATTCGGATAAGGATCCCATGATCCGTGAAGTTCTGGGCGATTTTATCTATGACGGCTTTAAGGAGAAGAAGCTTGGCGAATGGAGAGACTTCCGTTCGGTTATCACAAACTGGGAGCTTCAGACCTATCTTGGCAGATACTGACTCTTCGGCTGTGTATTTTTGGATGATTTGAGGATATGTGATTGCGAAGTATTATTGTTGCTTATTCCAAGCTGGAAGATGCTAAGAAAATACGGGCAATTCTGGTTCGTCATGGATTGAATGTTAACGGCGTATGTACAACGGTAGACCGGGCCATCTCGCTGGCAGGTACTCTGTACGGCGGGGTTGTGATCTGCGGTTATCGGCTTGCCGATGGCATATATCTCGATCTCGCCGAGGGCATCCCGGACAGCTTTCAGATCCTTCTGGTAACCTCTCCGCGAAATGTCGATGACGAGGTTCTCCCCGCCAACACGGTTTACCTGCCGACACCCTTAAAGGTGCATGAGCTTCTCCAGACGCTTTCTCCGATGCTGGGTGAGGTCCCGCAGAGGAGAAAAGAGGACAAGCCGGTTCCCAGAAATGAAGAGGATCAGAAAAAGATTGATCAGGCGAAGGAAATCCTTATGGCAAGGAACCATATGACGGAACCAGAGGCCCACCGGTATCTGCAGAAATGCGCGATGGATTCCGGCACAAAGATTGTGGAGACGGCTGAGATGGTGATTCTGCTCGCGAGCCCGGGCTGATTGTGAAGATGAGCGAAGTCAGCACGGATGTCGATTCAGGCTTTGTAAAGAAACGGTGTCTTTTTTGGGTAAAAGATATTAAAAAAATTAAAAGAATGCGTCGATTTCATTTCGTTCGCCCTTGTAACACCTGAAAAGTTATGCTATTATGAGAAAGATTAATGAAATGTTTCATTTTTATTAATGCTCCCTTTTCTATGGGGCTGAAATATGGAACAGAGAACGGTGATGCCCCGCAGCGAGCATCAGAATATGTATAAGGTTTCCACGGAGAAATAGTATTTAACTTTTTGGAGATTTTTTGATGAAGAGAAATAAACTTGCAGTGATCGGACTTATAATTGCTCTCACGGCTGCGCCGGCAGTACCGGTCAGCGCGGATGATACGGGGTCTGCGGTGACAGAGAGTTCGCTGAACAACTCGATTGATGAGCTTGAGGCTCAGAAACAGGCGCTTCTCGGGCAGATTGATGACCTGGAAGCACAGCTTGTCACAACGGTTGCCGAGATCAATTCTGTGAACAGCAAACTTACGACTCTTGAGTCTGATATGGAGAAGACGAAGACGGATCTTGCGGCAGCAATCTCGGACAGAGATACGCAGCACGAGGCAATGAAGCTCCGTATTCAGTATATCTACGAGAAGGGCGGCGACGCTGGATGGATCAAGGTGTTCCTTGAGGATGGCGATCTGAATGCATGGCTGAATTCGAAGAGTTATACCGGAACTTTGTATGATTACGACCGCAAGCAGCTTCAGGCATATGCGGATTCTGTAACAAAGGTAACGGACCTTCAGCAGCAGCAGAACAATGAGGAAGCTGAACTTCAGAAGAATAAGGATACGCTGACAACGGATAAGGCCCGTCTGGAGGACCTTATCTCACAGGTAAAGGCACAGTATAGTGACGCAGATCAGAGAATCGCGGACGCATATCAGAAGGCACAGGAGTATCAGCAGCTGGTTGATCAGCAGAACGGTTATATCAGTCAGGTGGTAGCTCTTCAGAGTTCCGGAAACGGAGCCTCCGGATCTGACAGCGAAAGCTCATCCGGAAACAGCACAGCTGCATCATCGAACAATGGAGCTGCGTCTGACGGCGGTTCCGCAGATACGTATACCTATACGGCTTCTGCTGCGGGCGGATCATCGGACGGAACTGCTTCTGCAGGCGGAAGCTCATCCGGAAACAGCGCGCAGGCGTCTGCGGCAATTGAGCAGGCAGCGCAGCAGATCGCGGCAAGCACGGGAACAGATGTTTCCACTGCCAGACAGGCAGCACAGCAGGCATATCAGGCGACCGGGAGCACCTCTACAGCATCCGGTTCCGCGCTTCTGGCATATGCGCAGCAGTTCCTCGGCAATCCGTATGTCTATGGCGGTAACAGTCTGACAAACGGAGTAGACTGCTCCGGATTCGTTCAGCAGGTATACAATCATTTCGGTATCAATACTTCCAGAACATCGTGGGATATTGAGAACGACGGAACAGAGGTTTCCTATTCTGATGTACAGGTAGGAGATGTGATCTGTTATGATGGACACGTAGGTATCTATGCCGGTGACGGCCAGATCATCAATGCGGCGAATGAAGCACAGGGAATTACCTACACCAATGCAGATTACGACAATATCGTAACGGTGAGACGTCTTCTTCCGGACGGATCGGGTTCATAACGGTATCGAATATAATATCTTTATACAAAAACGCAGGAGCAGAGTGCTCCTGCGTTTTTGCAGTGCGCCTAGCGGCGCACGTTTCCAACGGGTTCAAGTCCCGAATCCACCCGGTAGTGGGAAGGATATAGCCGAAGGCAAGGGTGTCCGCCGCGAGACGGAATCTGAAGGAAGCTGGATGTGGGGAACATACTAACCCACGGGCAAATCTCCGGTCTGACGTACAGAAATCTTATACGAGGTTATGCATGAGGGTAAGGCTGCTGCACAAGTCGAAGCCCAATAACTACACGGAATCATGCATGAT